>JBAURA010000120.1:0-14575 GCA_049580985.1 Chloroflexia bacterium | reverse complement strand
ATTAATGCGCTGATCTTGATCAACCCAACCCTACCTCAAGCCCCTCACACAACCCTGATGTCCTTCACCTTCAACTGAAGGTGCACGTCGCCTTTCCAATCGCGGCGCTCGATCCCGAAAAGCAGATCGACGCGCCGCTTCTGCCGGATCGTGTCGAACATGTGGCCGGCCCGCCACACTATCGCCTCCACGGGCGCTCTGTTGATGTTGCTCTGGTCGGCCAGTAGCAGCTTTAGGTGGCTGCCGTCGCTCAGGGGGATGGCATCCATCACCCGCAGATTGCGCGCCATGAAGAGGGGTGAGGGGTTGGCCGAGCCGAAGGGCGCGAGCCTGTTGAGGCTATCGAACGTGCCGTCGTTCACCTCGGCCATGGTAAGCTCGGCATCGGCCCACACGGTTGGCTGAAGCTGGTCGGCCTGCATGACCCTGTTGGCGATCCCGTTCATCTTCTCGGATAGCTCGACGATCCTGCTCGTCTTGACGGTGAATCCCGCCGCCGCCTCGTGCCCGCCGTACTTGATCAGCATGTCTTTCAACTCGGCCAGCGCCTGTACCATGTTGAAATTGCGCCCGCTGCGCGCCGAGCCTCGGCTCTCCTCCTGCCCCTCTTCCAGGACCAGGGTGGGCCGCCCGAACTCCTCGGCCAGCCTCCCTGCCACCAGCCCCACCACGCCCGAAGGCCAGCCGGCATCGTGCAGCAATATCACCTTCGTGTCGTCGCCCAGCCTGCGCGCGCGGTCGCGCGCCTGCTCCACCACCGAGTTCATGATCGCTTGCCTGCGCCTGTTCTGGGCCTCCAACTTCTGAGCGAGGGCCTGGGCCTCCGACTCGCTATCGGTCATCAGCAGGCGGTAGGCGGTGCTGGCGTCGTCCACCCGCCCGGCAGCGTTGAGCCGAGGCCCCACCACGAACCCGATCCGCTCGGCGTCAACGCTCGCAACGTCGAGGTGGGCGAACTTGAGGAGCGTCCTCAGACCGGGCATACTGTGTTGCGGGATGGCGGCGATGCCCTGCGCCACCAGCGAGCGGTTGGCCCCCTTGAGGGGCACCACGTCGGCCACCGTGCCAATCGCCACCAGCCCCAGCAGATCGAGGTTTCTGAGTGAGGGGGGTTTGCCCAGGCGCTTGACGAGGGCGCGCACAAGCTGGTAGGCCACGCCCACCCCGGCGAGGTCGTGGTAGCACTCGCACCCTGGCGTGGCCTGCTTGGGGTTGATGCAGGCCGACGCCTCCGGCAGGTCGTCGGGCAGGCTGTGGTGGTCGGTGACGATCACGTCCAGCCCCGCGCGACTCGCCTCCGCTACCTCGTGTCTGCCGGAGATGCCGCAATCGACGGTGATGAGCAGCTTCGCACCCCTGCGGGCGATCTCGGCCACCGCCATAGCGTTCAGGCCATACCCCTCGGCGGCGCGGTTCGGTATATAGGGGTCGGCGTGCGCTCCGAAATGGCGCAACGCCAGCGTCAGCAGCGAAGTGGAGGTGACCCCGTCGGCGTCGAAATCGCCGTAGACCACGATGCGCTCGCCGTCGCGTATGGCGCGCTCTATGCGGGCCACGGCCTCGCCCATACCGTTCAGGCGCAGGGGATCGGGGTAGCTTGCCAGGTCGGGCGGCTTGACGAAGGCCTCGATATCTTCCGGCTCGCTCACCCCACGATTAGCCAGCACCCGCACCATCAAAGGTGTCAATTGCAGGTGCGGCAGGCTCGCTTGTATCTGCTTTGCTTGTAGGGGATCAGGCTCCGGGTGTATTTCCCAGCGCGAAGGTCGGGCTTCCAAATTGTCGCTCTCTTATACTCTTTTCCACAATGCTCTATGTAAATCACCGCTCGTCTCTCATTCGATCATAGCACACCGGGTTGTGGGGGCGCAACAGGGAAACGGACGGTTGTCAGTTGTCAGTTGTCAGTTGTCGGTGGTCGGTGGTCGGTGGTGCATGATCAGTACCATCTTCGTGCATGGGATGGGACTAATCGTACTTGTGTGTAACATGCCTACGTCGTTATGATTAGTACCAGAGCGGATATGGTGGTCATCTACCGACAACCGACAACCGGCAACTGACAACTGACAACCGTAGAGAACATACCTCATGGTTGGAGTGGTGCATCAAACCGAGCAAGCCCGGCAGGGGTGGGCGACTTTTGCTCCCGGCGAGTTCGCGGGGCAGAGGTCGGGCCGGTCCGCGCGCCAGGTCCTGCCGGCTATTAGCGAGATCAACGACCTGCTCCTTTCGCGGGAAAGCCGGCAGGGCCTCTTTATTGCCATCGCCCAGGTGTGCGCTCGCGCTCTCGATTATCCTTACGTCTCTATAGTCCTTTTCGATGACGACCTGCAACGGGCCGAGGTAGCGGGCAGTAACGACCCAGATATCCATCTGCTGACGGCCAGGCGCGGCCCCCACACCGCCTACAGGCCGCCCTTCCTGCTGTCCGAGCTTCGCGACATGGCTTGGGTGCGGGCCATGCGGGACGGCATGGTCTACGTTACCTCCAGCCCGCAGGAAGTGCTGATGCCTTTCGCTCCCGCCGCCCGCGCGCGTGCCGTTGTACGCCGCCTGGGGATCGTGCGGGGTATAGTGTTGCCCCTCATGTCACAAGGCAGGCTGGTGGGGGCGCTCAAGATAGGATCGCGGCGGCGCGATTATGAGCCTGCCGAGTGCAACGACCTCCTCACGCTCGCCCATCACGTGGCCCTGGCGGTCGAGATGTGGCGGCTGCGTGACCATGCCGAGGCTACACGCCAGGCAGCCGTGCACAAGGCCCTCGCCGAGAGCGCGCGCATGATCGCCCGCGCGGAGACCAGCAGCGTTATCCGGGCTATCGTGGAGGCGGGGAGTCGCCTCTTCATGGACTCGCGCTTCGCCCTCCTGCTGCCCGACGCAAGCGGAGACCTGATTTGCGTGGCCGCGCACGGTCCGAACACCGAGGGGGTGCTCGGCTTCTGGGTGCACAAAGGGCAGGGGCTGGCCGGCAGGGTGTTCGAGACCGCCAGGCCGGTACTGACGGGCGACGTGCAGGCCGAGGCCGGTTCCGCCCGCAAGGATATAGACGACCTCGCCAACTTTCACTCGTACATGGCGGTGCCGTTGATGGCCGACTCGGGCATTATTGGTGTGATCGTGGCGGGGCATGACGAGCGCGACCTTTACGGCGAGAGCGATCTACACCTGCTCGGCACACTGGCCGACCACGCTACTATCGCCCTGGAAAAGCACCGGCTCCTGCAAGAAGCCAAGAGGCAGGCCGCCGAGCAAGCGGCCCTGGCCGAAAGCGCCAACGCCATTGCCCGGCTCGACGTGGAGACCGTGCTCGAAACCATCGTCACGCAGGCGAGTAATATCGTCAAGCTGTCCCGTTGCAGCGTCATTCTACACAATCCGGCGGATAGTACACTGCGGTGGGCGGCGGGCACGGAGGCGCACCCCCAAGTAAAGGCAGAGATTTACCCTGCCGACGCGGGACTTATAGGCCACGTCTTCACCACGGGCGAGCCGCTGCTCGTGGACGACATACTGGCCGATGCGCGCGCTATCGCCAAACACCTGACGACCGTGACGGGCACCCGCTCCTTCCTCTGCGTGCCGCTCCGGTGGGGACATAGCACCATAGGGGTGCTGATCGCTACGCACCAGGAGGTAGGCATCTACACCCGGCACGACCTGGAGCTACTCGCCACCTTCGCCGACTACGCGACCATCGCCCTCTCGAACGCCCGCCTCTACGGCAGCCTCCAACAGAGGGAGGAGGAGCGCGCCTTCCTCCTACGCCAGCTGATGACGGGGCAGGAAGCCGAGCGGCGGCGCGTGGCCGTGGATATACACGATGGACCTTTGCAGTCTATCGGGGTGAACATCCTGGCCGTAGACCGCATCCGCAAGCTGATGGACCTGGGCCGCGCGCCCGAGGCTATGTCTGAGCTTGTGCAGGTGCGAGAGGGGATGTCGGCGGTCATACAGGAGCTGCGCGACGTGATCAACGACCTGCGCCCGGTGGCGCTCGAAAACCTGGGGTTGATGCCCGCCACGAGCGCGCACCTCAACTACTTTCGCGAGCAGACTGGCGTACAGACGCACCTGGAAGATAACCTCGACGGCTACCGGCTGCCGACCGCCGTGGAGGTGATCTTCTTCAGGCTGTTGCAAGAGGCGCTTACTAACGTGCCCAAGCACGCGGGCGCTGCCTCGGTGTGGGTCACGTTCGAGCTGGCGGAGGGGGTGTTCAGGATGAGCGTCACCGACAACGGCCTGGGCTTCGCCCCGAAGTCAATATTGCGCTCGCCGGAGAGCGGCCACATCGGTCTCCACAGCATGCAGGAGCGGATCGAGGCCATAGGCGGCGGCATGGAAGTAGTCAGCGCCCAGGGGCAGGGTACGCGGATTACGTTCTGGGCCAACCGATAGAATTTTGGATTTTGGATTGCGGATTTATAATAGGAGAGTTGCAATCCAAAATCCAAAATCCAAAATCCAGATATGCCTCACACGTACAGTTGGCAGCACACGATCCATAACTACGAGGGCGATGCCTGGGGGCAGTTGCGGCCCTCCGGTATTCTGCGCCTGCTCGAGCGCTCGGCTACCGTCGCGGCGGCGGACGCCGGTTATGGGGATGAATTTCACGCGCGGCATGGCACGGCCTGGGTAATACGCCGGATGACTATGCTGCTGCCGTCGGTCGCACACTCCGGCGACGACCTGGAGATCACCACCTGGCCTTCGCACTTCGTGCGCGTGCGGGGTGGCCGCGAGTACCGCGTCCACAACCTGGTCACGGACCGGCAGATCGCCGGCGCGATAGCCGAATGGGTATACATAGACCGCGGCACGGGCGCGCCGAGGGCTATCCCACGCGACCTGGCCGTTGATTTCGACGTGCCGGGCGCGCCGCTGGGGAACTACGACTCGCCGCCGGTCGCGCCGCCTGGCATTCCGCGTGGGTTCGTGGATACGCGCCGGGCCGAGTGGTACGAAGCCGACGCGATGGGGCATATCAATAATGCTATCTACGCAGACTGGCTGGATGCGGCGGTGCGCTCGGCGATGGAGGAGATGGGGTGGCCCGTGGCCCGTTTCAAATCGGAGGGCTACCAGCTAAAGGCCGAGTACCTCTTCCTCGACTACAAGCGCCCTGCTATGCCCGGTGAGCGGCTGCTCATCGTTACTCGCCTGGTGGGTATGGAAGGGAGGCTGTGTGCCGTCAGCCAATCGATCATGCGTGCCGAAGACTCTGCACAGGTGGTGGCAGCCGAGTATGTGTATGGGTGGGCGGACGATACGGGCGCGCCGAGCGATGCGCCGCCTGGGTGGTTCGGCCTTAGTCAAACCTAATGGAGCAAACTGTTACGTTGTAGATGCATAAGCTATCCGGCTAAGAGATTCTCATTCCGAATGCTCTATTAACGAAAATGTGTCTGGGAAGCCGATCCGGTATCCTTTGTCATTCTGAGCGAAGCGAAGAATCTCGTTCCTAAAGATCCTATGTGAAGAGCGGAATTCTTCGCTTCGCTCGGTGGAGCAACCTGCAAGAAGTGTATGCAAAGGGATTGAATTAGGGTGGGTCGGCTTTGGCTTGGGTTGCATGATGTGCTTGGTCGATAGAGGGCGAGATCCTTCGCTTCGCTCAGGATGACAAAGCGTAATGGGTCGGCTATTTGTAACACAATTTGCAGTTTGCTCCATTCAGTACATGGTGAACAAAGTATTGTCTTGTAGGGACGAGGCATGCCTCGCCTTGTGTGAGTAGTAGAATGTAGGCTTTAGGGGTTTCCAGCCAGGGCGAGGCATGCCCCGCCCTCAGATTCGCGGAGTACGGCTTATATCTTTACGGTGCTCTTGCGGGTAAGCCTGATAGCTGTGCCCACGGATAACATGCCCAGCGCCAGAGCAATCAATCCCCAGGCGAGGCTGCTTTGCTGGTCGTCCGCGCCCGTTTTGGGCATACCCATGTCTGGTGATGTGCCGGGGAGAGCGATGCCGGGCATACCTACGGGCATGCCCACAGGCATACCGGCGGGGCTGCTCATAGTGCCGAGCACCCCGACCAGCCCGCCCAGGCCGCTTATGCCTGCCCCCGCCTGCGTCGAGCCGGCAAGGTCTGAATCGAGCGGCACGGCGTTCTCGGGTGCGGTGATCGTGATGGGAGTGTCGAAGTCCTTAAGGGTCAGCGACATATCAATCGCGATGTTTATCTCGAATTTGGTCTGCTCATCCAACTCGACAGTGCTCTTGAGGTCGAGGACGATACTGTACTTGTGGAGGTACTGGTCCATGTCGCCTATCCAGAGGTAGACGGCCATCGTGAACGAGTTACCCGGCTGGGAAGTGAATCCTTCGCCGGAGTCACCTAGTAGCTTGGATACGTCTATGTCAACTTTGTACTTCGTAGTGGGAGCGCCGTTGAGCGTCTCTTTCCCTTGCTCGGTCACCGTGAAATCGGAGCCTAACGCGCTGAGATCTAAAAGGATGCTGTTATTCGCGGTGGCGGGCGCGTCCATCACGTACCACTGGTCCTCCGGCCCCCCGAGGAGTCCGCCTAGCTTCATGTAGTACTTGCCCTGCACTACTTTCACTTCGAGCGTGAAGGACGACGGCTGACCTTGCACTTGCAAGTCGGCAGGCATGGCGTAGGTGAGAGTTTCCTCGAAATCGTTGCCGGAAAAAGCTCCGAAGCCCGAGATTGTGATCACTTGCTCCTGCCCGTCGAGGTCGGACGACCGAACACTGCCCGCGATGTCGAAGCGCGCGGAATTGGGTTGCTTGTACTGCGGTAGGGCCGCGCTGCCCGTGCCTTTATCCTGCGCATATGCTTTTGAAACCGAGCCAAGTCCCATCACCAGCACCGTCAACAGCAACATAAGACTCGCTGATAGTCGCACAATAGCATGCCTGTTCATCTTGTTCCTCCTCATGCCTATGGTAAGCTACATATTCACCGGCGTACCGCAATAGTATATCACCAAGTTGCATGGGATGGATATGGGAAAAGGTCGCTAACGTGCATGCTATAATCGGCCCATGTTCGACAAGTCCGCCCGCTTTTACGACGCTATTTACTCCTGGAAAGACTACGCTGGCGAGTCGGCCCAGCTGCATGCGCTGATCCAGGAGCGGGCGCAGCGGCCCGCCCATACCTTGCTCGACGTGGCGTGCGGCACGGGGGCGCACCTGGCACACGTCCAGCAATACTATAAAGTGGAAGGTCTCGATCTGAACCCTGGTCTACTAGAGGTGGCGCGCGAGCGTCTGCCAGATGTGCCTCTGCACGTGGGCAATATGCTCGATTTCGACCTGGGCCGTATCTTCGACATCGTGACGTGCCTGTTCGCTGCTATCGGCTATGCCGGTATGCTTGAGGGTCTTCATAAAGCCGTCCACAACATGGCGCGCCACGTGGCTCCCGGCGGGCTACTGATTGTAGAGCCGTGGCTTTCGCCGGAGGTATACGTCTTCGACGGCAGGCCACGCGCGCACTTTGTGGACCAGCCCGATCTGAAGGCGGCGCGCATCACCAGGAGCGAGCAAGACGGCAACGTTGCCGTGCTCCACTTCCACTACATGGTCGGGACGCCTGAAGGTGTCAGCTATTTCACCGAGGACCACCGGCTGACCCTCTTCACACACGAGGAGTACACCGAAGCCTTTGACAATGCGGGCCTGGTGACAACTCATGACCCCGATGGGTTGATGGGCCGCGGCCTCTACATAGGTCTAAAGCCTACTTCTTAGCTTCCGCGGCCAGCCTCTTGTGTAACAGCACCAACACCGCCGCTTCCTCCGGCGGCAGGTCATCCAGATCTTCGGCTATCTCCTTCTTTGTCTTCTCTTTCAGACTTTTGATCAGGGTGCCGTCCATATACGACTCGATTATGGCGGGGTGGACGTAGCACTTGCGGCAGATGGCGGGCGTGTTGCCCAGCCGCTCGGCTACGCTCTCTATGGCCGCTACCACGTTGTGCCTGCTCTGCGCCTCCTCGTCAACCGCCTCCATCTCCTGCAACGCGATAGCAGCCAGCATCGTGCCGGCCCACGTTCTGAAGTCTTTGGCGGTGAAATCGTCGCCGCTGATCTCTTTCAGGTAGTCGTTCACGTCGCCCGAATCTATAGTCTGCACCTCTCCGCCATCACCCTCATACTGGAACAACTCCTGTCCGGGCAGGTCCTGGCACCTGCGGACCACGCGCGCCAGCCGCCGGTCCTCTATGCTGATGCTATGGGTCTTGCCGCTCTTTCCTTTGAACTTGAAGCGTAGCTGCGAGCCATCGACCTGCACGTGGCGGTCGCGCATGGTGGTTAGCCCGAAGGATTGGTTGGCACGGGCGTACTCCTCGTTCCCTACCCGGATCAGGGTCGTTTCCAGCAGGCGCACCACCGTCGCCAGTAACTTCTCGCGCGGGAGGCCGGGCAGCGCCAGGTCGCGCTCGATATGCCTGCGGATCTTCGGCAAAGCTTTGCCGAAAGCCATCATGCGCTCGTATTTCGCCAGGTCGCGCACCTCGCGCCACCTGGGGTGGTAGCGGTACTGCTTCCTATCTTTGGCGTCCAGCCCGGTGGCCTGGATATGGCCGTTGGGGCTGGGGCATATCCAGACCTCGCGCCAGGCAGGCGGAATCGCCAGCGATTTTATCCGCGCCAGCGTGTCTTCATCGCGCACCGTTTCTCCGTCCGGCCCGGTGTAGCGCCACCCCTTGCCTGCCCGCTTGCGAGCTATGCCAGGTTTGGCGTCGGACATATAGCGCAGGCCGGCCTCTTTAGCAGCTTCTTTCGCTGCTTCTTGCATGCCTATCATGAGAGCAGTCCTTTCTAGCTGATGGAGTACAGGCAAGTGGCGTGCCAGAATAGATCGGGCGTGTGAGTAAGGTATATAATCTAACTGAAACCTTTAGTCCACCTTTCTTGTGAAACATCGTCCGGTGGTATTCGAATGTTGGATCTTCAATCGATTATTGCCCGCCTGGAGGCTGTCGAGCGCGGCTTCGGGCCTATCAAAGCCGAGGCCGAGCAGATCGTCGCGGGGCATGGGACTGCCGGTAGCCTGGCTATTGCCAGGGAGCTGCTGGAATCGCCTATTCACCAGGCGCGGATGCTTGCCGTCTTCATCCTCGGCATGAGCGCGCATGAAGCGCCGGAAGCCTTCGCGCTTATGCTGGAAAGTGTGAGCCATGACCCTGATTGGAGGGTGCAGGAAATTCTCGCCCAGGCGTTCGATTGCTATTGCGGCCACACGGGCTACGAGCTAGCCGTGCCTGTGATCGGGCAATGGCTCGCCCATACCAACCCTAACGTACGCCGCGCGGCATCGGAGGGGCTGCGCGTCTGGACGGCCAGGCCCTACTTCCGCGACAACCCCCACGTGGCGGTATCCCTGCTCAGCCCGTTGCGGGCCGACCCCAGCGAGTACGTTCGCAAGTCGGTTGGCAACGCTCTACGCGATATCAGCCGCAGGCATACACAGCTTGTACGAGGGGAACTGGACACCTGGAACCTCTCCGATCCGCTCGTAGCGTACACTCACAAATTGGCCGCTCGATTCCTCCGATAGAGTGGTATAATCATAATGGCCTCGGCTAGCTACCGTCCGCTTTTAGTTGATTCGCACTTCACAAGCTCGGGAAGTAGTTGCAAGGAGGGACAGTATGGCAGTCAAATGTGTTTGGCCTATTGTATTGGCCTGTTTTGGGCTGTTCGTGCTCGTCCTTGTTAGCCAGGAGTCCGGGAGCGCATCGGCCCAGCCTGTGGCCGCGCCCCAGGCCCAGGACGCACCTCAGCTTACGCCCACTCCGTTCGTGTGCGGGGGCGTGGGTGACTATGCGGTAAGCATAAGTACCGCCACCATAGAGCCTGCTACCGACAACACGGGCCTCTATTGCGATGATTGCGGGGCCAATGTCAGCTTGCCTTTCTCCTTTAGATTGTATGATCAGGCGTTCACAAGCACATATATAGGCTCCAATGGCATGCTGATTTTCGGCGGCGGTGATAACTCCTTCACCAACGCCTGTTTGCCCGCGAACCATGCATACACCATCTTCCCATACTGGGATGACTTGCGCGTGGACGATCCCGGCCTGGGCGTCTTTACCTCCGTGGCGGGGACGGCTCCCAATCGCAGGTTCATTATCGAGTGGAGGGCTACTTATTTCTCAACGAGCGGGCAGGGGGGTACGGCCCACTTCGAGGTGCGCCTGTACGAGAACGGAGGCTCCAACCAGTACTTCGACGT
Organism: Chloroflexia bacterium; assembly: GCA_049580985.1. GTDB lineage: Bacteria > Chloroflexota > Chloroflexia > QHBQ01 > JADMIH01 > JADMIH01. Next base: position 4,356 of record JBAURA010000120.1, on the reverse strand, counting down.
GATCTATGGGCAGATGGACCGGGGGAGCACGAGCGCCACGATAGGGGTCCAGCAAAGCACGGCGTTCTTTACGCAGTACGCATGCAACAGCACCGGCGGCCCGGTTACAGACACGTTGCAGCTCACTTTCACTCAACTGCCTTGCGCGTCGGCCACCCCCAGCATTACGGGCACGCCGTACACTTCTACGCCAACGGCCACACCTACTGCTTCCAATACGGGCACGCCGCCCACCGCCACCCTGACGCCGACCCGCACCCACACGCCGCTGCCCACCACTACCAGCTCGCTTGGGTGCAGCCTGGGCCTGAGAAAAGCTACCAGTACGTGCTATGCGCCGAATGCTTTCCAGTACAGATTCGATTGGATCTATACTTGTGGCGTTCCTACGCAGGGCTACCTCTATTTTGAGATCGCCACGACCTCTTCCGGGCCATGGGTAATCCACGACCAGCAAGGCCCCATGAGCTATCCGATTAACGGCAGCTTTATAGAGAATGACATCCCGCCCGGATACAGCTGGTACAGGTTCCGTGCCTTTGCAGCCGCCGACCCGCCGCACTATGGCTGGCAGGGGCAGACGCCTCCCAAGCCTATCTGCGGGGGGTTCGGGCCTACGGCTACTTCCACGAGCGGACCCGCTGATACCAGCACACCCACAGCTACCGCCACCTCAACGGCCGGCCCAAGCGCCACAGCGACCAATACTGCCTTGCCGAATGTGTGGCCGGGTGCGGTATGGATCTCGGGTTGCCTGCCCGCAGTCCTTGATATCACCACCCACAGCGACATTAACCCTCCCAACAGGTGTGTTGGCCCTTCGACCATGCGACTCACCAACAGCGATGGAGATTACGTGGACCGGGCAGTGCCCGCCATGTGCCAGTCGAACAACCAGTCCTACACGATCAGCATCGCGGTAGGCAACAGCGTCCCTTACACTTGGATCTACTCTCAGCCCTACACCCTGACGGTGGACTACTACAACGAGATAGCCGAGTCGAACGAGGCCGACAACACTATGCAGCTTCCGCTGTCGCCGCCTTGCGGCTCGCCCACGCCTGTGCCTACCGGTACGCTCACGCCTACCGGCACTCCCCCTACCGCGACCGCTACGCCGACACAGTGCGCTATCGAGTTCACGGACGTGCCGGAAGGCTCTACCTTTTATCCGTTTGTGCGTTGTATGGCCTGCATGGGCATCATCAACGGCTATTCGACCGGGTGCGAGACGGGCAACCCTTGCTTCAGGCCAGGCAACAACGTTACCAGGGGGCAGCTATCTAAGATAGTGTCCAACGCGGCGGGCTTCGATGACGACCCGGGAGGCCGGCAGTTCGAGGACGTGGCGGAAGGCTCTACCTTCTATGATTTCGTTCAGAGGCTGGCTAATCGTGGTATCGTATCGGGCTATGCGTGCGGTCTGCCAGGAGAGCCGTGCGTGCCTCCGGGCAACTTGCCATATTTCAGGCCCAACGCGCACGTGACGAGAGGGCAAATCAGCAAGATAGTGTCGGAGGCAGCGGGTTACTCGGACCCGCCTGGGGCGCAGCAGTTCGAGGATGTGGTGCCAGGCTCCACCTTCTACGATTGGATATGGAGACTGGCGGATAGAGGGATTATGTCGGGCTACCTATGCGGCGGGGCGGGCGAGCCGTGCGTGCCGCCGGGCAACAGGCCCTACTTCAGGCCGGGCAACAATGCTACCAGGGGGCAGGCCAGCAAGATCGTGGCTAATACTTTCTTCCCTGATTGCGAGATAGCGCGGCGCTAACCGAGCATAACCAGCATATTGAGCATGACTCCTTATACCCTGGACCAGCGGCCAGGGGCAGAGGCGCTTCCGCACGCGGGTATCACGGCTGACCGCGTGCGCGCCCTCATAAGCGAGGGCCGCTCGCCAGGTGGCGGTTAGTCACTTTTTGAGGTTACAAAATATGGAAGCGCGATCACAAGCCGAACCCCTCTCCCTGGATATTTTCCGAACCCTGTTCGATTACTCAATCTGGGCGCGTGACCAGTTACTGCCTTTGCTCCAGGGGTTGGAAGCTGGGCAGATGAAGGAGGTGCCCGCCGAATTGCAGACAGGAGTGTACGGGTCTCTGCATGACACGCTGGCGCATATGGCCCAGTCGGAATGGCTGTGGATAAAGAGGTGCCTGGGAGAATCACCCCTGCGTTTGCCACGGGGCGAGGACTTCGCCGACCTCAACAACATCATAGATTGGTGGAATGGGGTGCACGCGGAGGCGGTGCAGTACTTTAGCGCGATCACCGAGGATGACCTTCACACAGACGTCACATACCTGGCCCCCGACGGCAAGAGGCGCACGCGCAAGGTGTGGCACATGCTCCTCCAGGTCCCTAATCACCAGACCGAGCATCGCTCACAGATTGCCATGATCCTCGGCAGCATTGGCCTGGAGGTGCCGCAAACCGATCTCGTGGTATACTTGAGCCAGCAGAACCGGTAGGGCGCGCTAATAGCACGCCCAGGTATTGGTGTATGCAGAGGAGGGAGCCACGTGGGTGAAGTCGTCGTTTCAGGGACGGTAGGGGCTGAGGGTGCAGCAAGTTGGAGGCCGTACGCGCCTAGCTTCGTGGACCGCCTGACCGACTGGGTGCGTCGGCTTCCCATCCCAGCCTGGCTTTTCTATCTGCTGTTCGCTCTGTTCTTTGTCCTTCTATTTACCTCTATGGAATGGCTTAGTGGCTCGATGCCTATGGGCACGTTTGACTGGTCGCTGATCCTGGGGGCTATAACCTTTCCTTATGCCCTTACTCTACTCCACTATTTGGATGACTCAGCGCAAGCATCTCTGGACGACTTCCGTCCGATCATGCAGATTGACGATGCCGAGTTCAGCAAGCTCCGCTACCAGTTTACTACCTTGCCGGCGCGCCCTACTTTGGTTGTGGCTGGCCTGGGCGCGCTATACGGGGTTAGTTCTCTTCTGTACATCCCTTCTGATGAGACAGAGCCCTTTGTTTTCGTCGTATTCTTTATTATATTTGCTGTGAGTTACACTGCCGCACCTTTATTGATCTACCACAGCATACGCCAACTTCGCATGATCAGTCGTGCCTACACCAGCTACGCGCGTGTAGACCTGTTCAACCTGCCTCCAATGCACGCTCTTTCAAGACTCACGGCGCGTACCGCTATTGGTATCGCGCTCCTCACCAATGCCTGGAGTATTACTAACTTATTGACCGCAAGTGGTGAGGCGCTAAGTAGCTCCATGATCGAGTTCACCATCTTCAGCGCCCTTATTGCGATCGTATTTGTGGTGCCGCTGATAGGAGCGCGCAGGCTCTTGCGTGAAGCCAAGGCCAGGGCCAAGGCCGAAGCATCGCAGCACCTCAAAGCCACCGTTGCCGAATTGTATCGTCGCCGGGAGGCGGGCGACTTCGGCGAGATGGCGGGCATAAAGGAAGCTATGGAGGCTCTCCAGTCACACCAAGCGCGCCTCGACAAGATCTCGAGCTGGCCCTGGCAGGCCGAAACCTTGCGTGGCGTAGCTACCGCCATCCTTCTGCCCGTTGTGGTGTGGGCGATCACGCGCATTCTTGAGCAATTCTGGGCATTCTAGCATTTGAGCAGCGCCTATTATGGAGGAGGCACATGTGGGCGAAGTTACCATCCCAAGCCCGACCATAGAAAGTAGGTTGGATACCTTTAGGCCATACGCGCCCAGCATTGTGGACGGCCTGACCGACTGGGTGCGGCGGCTCCCTATACCGTCCTGGCTGTTCTACGTGGCGGTGGCTGTAGTTTCCCTACTTCTGATTGCTTCTTTCAAGTGGCTGGACGGCTCTTATCCTGTGAGTATAGTGACCTGGCAGCTTATCCTGAGTGCAGCGACCTTTCCTTATGCTCTCGCGATGCTGCACTACCTGGATAACTCGGCGAAAGAGGCGCTAGATGACTTCCGTCCCGCCATGCAGATTGACGAGGCTCAGTTCAGAAAGCTTGAGTACCAGTTCACCACACTACCGGCGCGCCCTGCGTTGATCGCGGCCGGTATAGGCGCTCTGTACGGGGTGACCTTCCCCCTGTATGCCTCTCCCGAGGAGATAGAGCGAATGGGGTTCTTCACTTCCCTCCCTACTGCCATCTTTGGAGTTTTCGAGTTAGCCCTCGGTTACGCGTCCGCGGGCCTGTTGCTCTATCACAGCGTGCGACAGCTTCGCATGGTCAGCCGCACCTATACTACCCATGCGCGGATTGATCTGTTCAACCTGGCCCCGGTACACGCTCTTTCCAGGCTTGCAGCGCGCACAGCCATAGGGATCGCGATTATCACCTATGCCTGGGCCTTCGTTAACTTCGAAGGTGGTGAGGTGCAGGCCGGC
>JBAURA010000119.1:0-3342 GCA_049580985.1 Chloroflexia bacterium | reverse complement strand
GCCGGTGCCTGTGCCGCGTTATACGGAGATGTTGGAGGCCCATGCCGGGTCGCTGGAAGGGGTGAAGGTGGGCATCCCCGCCGAGTTCTGGGGTGAAGGCTTGCAGGCGGGCGTGAGTGAGGCGGTGCGCGCGGCTATCCACCAGCTGCGGCGCCTGGGAGCGGAGCTACGCGAGGTGAGCCTGCCGAACACTCCCTATGCGCTGGCGACGTACTATATCATCGCGCCCGCCGAAGCCAGCTCCAACCTGGCTCGGTACGACGGCATGAAGTATGGCTACCGCGACCCGGACGCGAGCGGCGCGGTGGAGTCGATGCTGGCGACGCGGGACTACGGTTTTGGGGCGGAAGTGAAGCGCAGGATCATGCTGGGCACGTACGCGTTGAGCGCGGGGTATTACGAGGCGTATTATAAGAAGGCGCAACAGGTGCGCACATTGATCGCGCGCGACTATACGCAGGCGTTCGAGGCGGTGGACGTGCTCGTGGGGCCGACCAGTCCGACGGTGGCCTTCCGCATCGGCGACAAGGCGGACGACCCGCTGGCGATGTACCTGAACGACGTGTACACCGTGCCCGCGAACCTGGCGGGCATACCCGGCATCTCGGTGCCGTGCGGCTTCGTAGATGGGCTGCCGGTGGGGCTGCAAATCCTCGGCAAGCACTTCGACGAGGCCACGGTATTGCGCGTGGCCCATGCGTACCAGGCGGCTACGGAGTGGCATAAGGAGAGGCCGAATGGGGGCGTAAAACGTAAAACGTAAGGGACGGAACCGCCAAGACGCCAAGAGCGCCAAGGTTCGCCAAGATTGTTTATGGAGGTTACGTTTTACGTTTTACGTGTCGGTCTCGTTTTAGTTGGGAAGGAGAACGCTCATGGACAATCACACAGGTGGCTCCCGTTCGATTGACGAGTATATTGCTACCTTCCCTGAAGAGATACAAGCCCGCCTTGAAGCGGTGCGAGCCACCATCAAAGCCGCCGCGCCTGAGGCAGAGGAGCGGATAAGCTATCAAATGCCCACGTTCGTGCTGAACGGGAATTTAGTCTATTTTGCTGCGTGGAAGGATCACATTGGGTTCTATCCAGCATCCGGTCGCGTCCCCGAGGTATTCAAGGATGAATTAGCCAGGTATGCGAGCGGAAAAGGCTCTATAAGATTTCCCATGAGCCAGCCCTTGCCGTTGGAGCTGATAAGCAAAATTGTTCAGTTTAGAGTCACCGAGAATCTCGAAATTGCCGCGACAAAAGCACGCAAGAAAAAAGCATGAACTCGCACACATCAGCTACCTGATCTCACTATTTTCCTACTCAATGGTAGTAGGACTATTGTCGCACGAGAATAAGACCGTTGGGTCTCCTGTTCGAGCAATAGCAAGGCTATAATTCATATAAGGCGGTATCGTGAGCGCGCTCCGAAACGAGACACGCGAGCGCTGGAGTCATGCCAGTTTCAGACTCACGAACATGCAATCAGGTAAGCCGAATTATCTGAGGAGTACGAACAGGCAGAAGAGAACTGATCGCTAGCAAAGGAAAGCGCCATAGACCTCATTGTGACACGCCAGGCACTCGCACGCAAGTGCCGCCCTGGGAGAGCTAGCAAATGACCAAAGAATCGGAGCAGCGTCTCACTGGCTCGCTGCAATCATTTTCGCGGTTCCTGGCCAGCGTAGTAGCTCTAATTGGCCTGCTCACGCTCGTGGGCTGGGTATTTGATCTTGAGTCTCTCAAGAACTCGGTGCCCGGTACGGTAGGCATGAAGGCCAACAGCGCCATCTGCCTGGTGCTGGCAAGCTTCGCTTTATTGTTAGGAAGCAAGCCACTAACAGCGTGGAGTCGCCACGCGGCCCAGGCTTGCGCGTTTGTGGTCGTGTTGATCGCGCTAGTCGCTCTCGCCCAGCACGTAACCAGCCTGAACCTGGGTATCGACAGGCTGCTCTTCTCCGAGCCGGAGGAGGTTATCGGCACCTACCACCCTGGCCGCATGACGCCCAGCACCGTGTTCAATTTCATCCTGGCCGGCATCGCCATCTTCTTGCTATCGCGGGGAGCTCCGGGTGGCTATCGTTGGGCGCAGGCGCTCAGCGTGGCGAGCGGATCGATAGCGCTCTTCGCCCTCACCGGCTACGCATACAACATCCCCTCCTTCACCGGCATGGGCTATGTTACGCAAATGCCTGTAAATGCCGCGGTGGCGTTCATCTTGTTCAGCGTAGCTCTTTTCCTATCTCGACCTGAGCATGGCCTGGTAAGTCCAATCGCCAGCCCCCATACCGGCGGTATCATGGCGCGGCGTCTTTCGTTGGGGTTGATAACCGTGCCCATGGTACTGGGGTTACTAATAGGTGTAGGCTACCACGCGGGGCTATATAGTGGGCAGGTAGGGGCTTCGTTGATGGTAACGGTAAGCGTGCTCCTGTTGCTGGGGCTGGTATGGATTCAGGCCAGGGCGCTAAACCGCACCGACGTCGAGCGCGGGCGGGCAGAGGAAGTATTGCGGAAAAGAGAAGCGCAATACCGCGCCATAGTCGAAGAGCAGACAGAGGCGATAGTGCGTTTCCTGCCCGATGGCACTATTACTTTCGCCAACCTCGCCTTCGCACGCCAGCACGGGCAGAGGCCGGAGAAGCTGATCGGGCGCAGCTTCGTAACGCTGCCATATATGTCGGAGGGAGAATACGAAAAGCTGCAAGCCCGCCTCGCGTGCCTCACCTGGGAGCACCCGGTAGTGGTGTTTGATAACCGCACCGCTATGCCTAATGGAGAGAAACGCTGGCACCAATGGACGATAAAGGCCATATTTGACGAGCAACAGGGCTTCGGCGAAGTCCAGATGGTAGGCATCGACGTTACGGAGCGCAAATCGATCGAGGAACAATTGGAACACCAGGCATTCCACGACGCCTTGACCGGCTTGCCGAACCGCGTGTTGTTCAGGGACCGCCTGAGCCATGCCCTTGCCCGCGCCAAGCGCAATGGAAGCTCGGTCGCCGTGCTGTTTCTCGACCTGGACAACTTCAAAGTGATCAACGATAGCCTGGGGCACAAGGTGGGCGACCAGTTGCTGGTGGTCGTCAGCAAACGCTTGCAGGAATGCGTGCGCGCGGAGGATACGATTGCGCGCCTGGGTGGCGACGAGTTCACGGTGTTGCTGGAGGATATAACCGATTTTCACACCGCGGTGACAATCGCGGAGCGGATAGGCGAACAGTTGCAAGTGTCGGTGGCCCTGGGCGGCCCCGACAAGCTTCGCACCACCAGCAGCCTCGACCGCCACGTATTTATCTCCAGCAGTATCGGTATCGCGATGCAAAGCTCGTTGTACGAACAGCCCGAGGA
>JBAURA010000118.1:0-1664 GCA_049580985.1 Chloroflexia bacterium | reverse complement strand
CACTAGGGGTGCCCCTACGAGTTTTGAAATCACTTCTTATCAGTGCTTGCACCTGGCGGCTGCCAGTCGACGGAGCCTGTGATCCTCAGAGGCTCTACCTGGATCTTGACGCGCGGATGTTCGGGGTCGTGCCTGGCGTAAGTATTGCCGGTGTATCGGACGGCAAGACGGTCTATGTGCTCTTCGCCGCCTTCGGTAGTGGCCTCCACGAGTTTTCCTTGCACCTGCGCGAAGCGGAACATATTATGCGGATCGATGAGCGCGAGAGTGACATCGCCATCTCGTTCGACGTGGGCAAGCCAGTTGGACCCCTGCCAGCTATTGAGCCAGAAGTAGCCATCGGCATATTCGAACCATATTGGGTTCATTTGCACGGTGCCGTCGCGGCGGCGGGTGCCCACGATGGCTGGATAGACTTCGGAAACGAACTTGCGCATATTGTCACTAAGCTCAACCATGATTGTACCTCCGGTGGCGAACGTCGCTGGATTAGATCGGTATTGTCAAACTCATCTACTTACCCTGTGTCTCTTTCCCTTCACTAGCCCTCGTGGTTTAGCTAAAGTGCGAACAGATACGCTCGGTGGCGATGCCGCTTATCAGCAGGCGTTCCTTCTTGTCGCCTAGCAATTGTTGGGTCCAATCAGTAAAGCCGCCATCCACCAGTTCATGCTCTGTGCCCGACAGGCTGCGGGCGTAGATATGGAAGCGTACTAGCTGATAGTAGTGTGCTGCTGTGACGTGGTTCGGTTCGCACTCGATTCTTGCGTTTGAAAAGCGAGCGGCGAGCGTTGGTATCAGCTTATCTTGAAGGCACTCAAGAAAGGCGCGATTGGGTAGGTCTGTGAAGGCTACCCGCACGTCTTTGACATGGTATCCAATATCAAGTACAGCCATCAGCAGGTCAAGGTAACATGCTATTTGTTCTTCAAGCGCCTCCATCTCGAAGCGATAGCCATCCAGGGCGCGGCCCGCGGTGCAGAGGGCGAATATCTGGAAGTGGGCGCTCAGCCCAGGCCGGTTGTAGTTCTGCGCCCTCAGCAGTCGGTGGCTTGTGCAGAGCCTGACCGTTGCGCCCGCCCCGGCGGCGCCCTTGCGAAGCTCTCTGCGCCTGGCCGCGCATTCCAGGGCGAGCACGTTGGTGCAGTCGGATACCACTTCCGTGTTGCGAATCGTGGATACCACGCTGTTCTGGTCCACCGGCCCCAGCGCGGATGTGGTGCCGAACGGGCTAACCGGCGAGAGCGTGACGGCGTCGAAGGCCGGGGCCGCGCACTCCAATGCTACACGATCTATTTCCAGCAAGGCACGCAGGTCAACCGAGGCCGGGCGCACGAATCGATTTTGTATGTACTGGTCGAGCACGCGGGCCGGCGTCTGTTGCGAAGCGCGCTCCCTGTAGACAGCCAATAGCAATGACTGTAGGTCCGTGGGCGACATGCGCCTGGCGAGGAATTCCAACAACCCATCCATACCGCTCTCGCGCAAGATGCGTTCGATTATGGGTTGCGACATCGGCTCATACTCAAGGCAGCCAGCCCCGCTTCTGCAATAGCTCCACGCCCAGGTTTCCCAGCACGATGCGCCTCCCTTCGGGGAGGTATGGGTGCCATTCGAAGCGCACTCGCTCGAACCATTGGTACTCGCTGCCATCGTCCTTGAAG
>JBAURA010000117.1:0-13065 GCA_049580985.1 Chloroflexia bacterium | reverse complement strand
GCTCTTAGCCAACCTGACGGCGCGCCGTGCGTGGGTGGGGGTGGGAGGGATGGTGGCGGGGGCGGTAGTGTTGGTGGGGCCGTGGTGGATGTTCGTGGCACAGCAAGGGATCGCTAACCCGGCGTTTGGCCCAATCACGCTAGATACGCTACGTGCAAATATAGGCAGGCGAGAGACGATATGGGAGATCGGATGGGCCAGCCTGACGGGGCCTGGCCTGGGGTATGTGTGGCCGCTCATGGCGGTCGCCGGGCCGGTGTTGTGGGTGTTACGGAGGAGGCAAAGGGGGTTGCGCGCGGCGGCTTTTCTGCCTTTGAGCGCGCTGTTATTTAGCTTTGTTATGGGATTTAGTTTCGTTTTCTCGGATTTTGTGCCATACGAAGAGCACATGCGCAGCTCGATAGATCGTTTGCTGGCAGAGGTGGTGGTGCTTCCGCTGCTGTGGTTGGTGTTTGTGGTATATTCGACCGGGTCGCGCCGACAACCTATTGACAGCGCCAATTCCGGTCTCTTATACTCTGAGCAATAGAGGCGGGAGAGGGTGGCGGATGTGCCTCGCTTAGCTGCTCCCACGTTCTTTACCGCGGGTTCGACATTATGAAGCGCCTGGTTGAGTTTCCAACCGAAGACGGTGGCTCCATCCTCGTGGAGGTGGACGACGATCTGCGCGCCGGGTCGGGTCCGACGTTGCGTGGTGGGGCAGCAGGCATGATGATCGAGAAGGCGCGCATCAGCTACGAAGAGGCGTTGGACAAGATCAAGGCTGCCGCCGAAACGATTATTACCAAGATGCGGGCGTTGCCCGATTCTCCAGACGAGATCGGGGTGGATTTTGGGATCAAGCTGAGCGCCGATATTGGCGCTATTCTCGCTTCCACATCCGCGGAGGCCCAGTTTACGCTGCACCTTACCTGGCGGCGAGACCAGCCGACTGTGCTGGAGATAGCGCCGGCGCTTCCGCATGATGCGGTTCCACCTTCCACGGAAGATTAGGAAACACGGCAATGGTCCTTTCATTAGATTAGAGGAGATTAGAGGTTTTCCGGCCTCATCATGTCGAACAAGAACCTGGGGATCATCGCCACCTGTAGCTCCATCTCAACCTTACGGCGGGACTCATTGTAAGTGGGGTCTATGCACTCGCGCCGGAAGGCTAAATGATCGTGGTCGAGGGGATGGTCCGAGGTCTCACTATACTCGCCGCCTTCACCCCGGATCGTGAACCAATAGAGGTAGTCTTCGTCACCCAGGCGCTCGCGGAAGACGATTTCGATGTACATGCGCTCGCGGGCGAAGGTGGCGAGGCATTCGTCCAGGCGGGCGTTGAGCATCGCCATCCATTCGTCGGCGCGCTCGGACTTGCCGGGCTTGACGCGATAACGGGTCAGTCTTATCAGCATTGCAGTGCCTAGTGCAGGATCTTGCTGAGGAAAAGCTGGGTGCGCTCGTGGCGGGGGTTGCTGAATAGCTGCTCAGGCTCGCCCATCTCGACTATACGGCCCTGGTCCATGAAGACCACGCGGTTGGAGGCGGCGCGGGCGAAGCCCATCTCGTGGGAGACGACCACCATCGTCATCCCTTCGCGGGCAAGGTCGAGCATCACGTCGAGCACTTCCTTGATCATTTCGGGGTCGAGGGCGGAGGTGGGTTCGTCGAAGAGCATGATCTTGGGCTGCATGGCGAGGGCGCGGGCTATGGCGACGCGTTGCTGCTGGCCGCCCGATAGCTCCGCCGGGTATTTGTCGGCTTTTTCGGGGATGCCGACCTTTTCGAGCAGCTCCATGCCGATGCGCCTGGCCTGCTGCTTGGGACGCTTGCGGACTACGGTCTGGGCCAGGCAGACGTTTTCGAGGACGCTGAGGTGGGGGAATAGCTCGAAGCGCTGGAAGACCATGCCGACCTCCTCGCGCACCTTGTTAATGTTGGCTTTGCCCCGGCTAACGTCTATGCCGTCTATCGACACCAGGCCGGCGTCGGGCACTTCCAGGTAGTTGATGCAGCGCAGGAGGGTGGACTTGCCGGAGCCGGAGGGGCCGATGACCATCAACACCTCACCCCGGCGCACCTCCAGGCTGACCCCTTCCAGGGCGGTGAACTTGCCGAAGCGCTTGACCACGTCCTGCATGATGATGATCGGCTCGCCTAGTTGGTGCTGGATCTTTTCTTCTGTCATGGTTGCTTACCCCGCGTTCTTTTTGTTGAACCACAGAGACACCGAGGCACGGAGTTTTCAATGATTCTTTGTGTTACTGGCCTCTTTCGTGTCTTCTTATCCAAGAACCTCTGTGCCTCGGTGTCTCTGTGGTTCAAATTATAGCTCGAGTGGCGCTTGGACGGATGGGCGGCGGCGTTCGACCAGCTTGCTGGCCAGGCCGAGGAGGTAGTTGATTGCGAAGTAGATGAGGGCGACTACGAAGAGGGCCTCCATGGGGTTGAAGTGCTGCTGGTAGTGGATGACGGCGCGACGCTGAAGCTCTACGAAGCCGATGATGGAACCCAGGGAGGTGTCTTTGACGAGGATGGTGAACTGGGCGATGAGGGGGGCGATTGTGCGGCGGAAGGCCTGGGGGAGGATGACCAGGCGCATCATTTGCCAGTAGGAAAGGCCAAGCGCGCGGGAGGCTTCGAACTGGCCGCGCTCCAGGGAGAGGATGCCGGAACGGAGCAACTCGGCGTTGACGGCGGCGGTGTAGAGGGTGAGGGCGATGATCATGGCGAGGGCAAACCTCGACAGTAGGCGGTTCAACTCGATCACCGTGTAGTCGGTGGATGAGCTGAGGCCCAGCCCCTCGAAAAAATCGAGGCCGGGGAATCGCAGGTTTATGTAGAAGATGAGAAGGATGAGTGGGAGCGCGCGTACCACTTCGATAAAGGCGGTGGAAGGCCATCGGAGCCAGCGGATTGTGGAGAGGCGACCCAGCGCGAGGGCGGTCGCCAGGGGCAGGCTGGCGATGATGGATATGAGGGAGACCACCACCGTGGCAACCAGGCCGAAGAAGAAGAAGCGGATCGTGATCCAGTCGAACAGCGGGAGGAAGCGCTTCCACTCCATCCTGAACGCAAGAGGCACAAGCACCAGGAATGCAGCAATGCCAACCAGTTGGAGGAGCACGCGCAGCATCCAACGGCTTGAGGTTCGCTCTTCGGTTGTCACTGTGGTTACGGCCATGTGGTTATGTGGTAACTACTGATACGTGATACGGCCTGCTAGTCCTGATCCCTAACCCCTAATCCCTGATCCCTGGTCACTGGCCCCTAGCGTAGGATTGCCCAGCGGCGTTCTATTACACTGACGAGGGCGCCCAGGGGGAGGGTCATGGCGAGGTAGATCGCGCCTGAGAGGAGGAGGATATCGGGGTTGAAGGTGCGGTCCTGGACGAAGCGGGACTGGAAGAAAAGCTCTTGTACGGTGACGGTGCCCGCGAGAGATGTGTTCTTCAGGAGGGCAATCAGGAGGGTGCCCATAGGGGGGATGGCGGCGCGCACGGCCTGGGGAAGCTGCACGTGCCACATACTCTGGATGAAAGAGAGGCCGAGCGAGCGAGCGGCCTCGATGTTGCCTTTGCTGACGGTTTCGAGGCCCGCGCGCACCACCTCGCCCACGTAGGCCCCGGTGTAGACGCCGATGCCGATGATGGCGCTGTTCACGGCGTCTATGCGGAGGCCGGTGTTGGGCACGCCATAATACATGAAAAAGAGGACTGTTAGAAGGGGAATATTGCGGAAGAATTCGGTGTAGCCTGAGGCTATAGAGCGGATGAAGCCAAGAGGGGCCGAGCGCATGACACCCAGCAGAGTGCCTATGGCGAGAGCAATCAGCCAGGAGGCAAGAGTCAGCCAGAGGGTCATTAAGACCCCCTGGCCGATGGCTTGCCAATACTCCGGCGCGATGTCGAACATTTACATTGCGGAATGCGGAATGTGGAATGTGGAATGCGGAATTCTTATCGACACTCCGCATTCCGCATTCCGCATTCCGCAATTAGATTAGTTGGTGGTCTTGAGGGCGTCGCGCCATTCCTGGGGCGGGACGGGCGGGACGTTTTCGGGGGAGATCCAGGTCTTGTACCACTCGGCCCACTTGCCGCTGGCCTTGGCCTCGCGGATCACTTCGTTGACCAGGGCGAGCAACTCCGCGTTGCCCTTCTTGAGGCCGCCCGCGTAAGGCTCGGTGGTGAACTGGCCGCCGACTACCTTGAACTTGTCGGGGTTCTGTTTGACGAAGCCGTAGAGGATGATGTCGTCGGTGGTGACGGCGTCAACGCGGCCCGACTGCATGGCCTGTACCGCCTCGGAGTAAGTGCCGAAAAGCTCGACCGTGGCGGTGGGGGCCTTTTCACGGATGTTCTTCTCGGATGTGGAGCCGCTGACGGTGCCCACCCTCTTGCCTGCCAGCGTCGCGAGGTCGGTGATGGTGCTGTCGATAGGCACTAGCAGCGACTGCCCCGCTACGTAATAGAGGTCGGTGAAGTCGATCTGCTTGGCGCGGTCCTCGTTGGCGGTCATGGTGGCGAAGACGATGTCCACTACACTGTCATTGAGGTAGGGGATGCGGTTCGCGGAGATCGACTCTTTGAACTCGACTTTGGTAGCATCACCGAATATCTTCTCGGCGATGGCCTTACCGAACTCGACGTCGAAGCCTTCCACCTGGTTGGTGGCGGGGTTGAGGAAACCGAAGGTAGGCTGATCGTACTTGACGCCCACTCTCAGCTTGCCTCGCGCCTTGATGGCCGACAGGGATGTGTCGGACAAGGTGCCCGTGGCTGAGGCGGTCGTAGCGGTTGCGTCTACCATGGCAGGTACGGTGGCCGTTGCCTCGACCATGGCGGGTACGGTGTTGGTTGCCTCGACGACTACCGGGACGGTGGCCGCAGGCGGCACAGGTGTGGCCGTCGGCGTTTCGCCGCACGCCGCGATGGACGCCCCCAGGAATAGTACAGCCAAGACTGAAAGAACTTTACGCATATTTCTCCTCCTTTTATGGTTGAAAGTTGCCAGCCCGTTGTGCTGCCTACTATAGCATATAACCAGGTTAGTAAGGTAGGGGGTGGGTTTGCAACAGTTCAGAGAGAACAAAACCGTCGTAGGAGCACCCCTAGTGGGTGCCCTCGTTGGGAGAGATCCAAGTATGGGAACAGGGCACCCACTAGGGGCAATAGTGTCGCGGTAATCTTGTAGGGGCGGGTCCCCGTGCGTGCCTCTTTCCTGACCCCGATCTTGAACGGCGCACATAGAGGGCGGGCACGGGGGCCCGCCCCTACGAGCCAGGATCTTTATGCGACACCATTGCCCACTAGGGGCACCCTATGACGTTCTACTATCTCAAACTACGTTCTACGTGTATGGAAGTGTATACCTTGTTGTATACACCGCAACGGGCAGATCTGTGCAATAATGACGGAAATCATGAGGCTCTTCGGCTCCGGGGCGTGACGCTGAGCCATGCAGAATCTCTAGAACAGGAGAAGGTATTATGCTATTTCCTATCGCGCAGATGATCGAAGGGCGCGAACCACCGATGTGCGTGCAGCAAAGCATCCTGGTCAAGGACGCACTACAACTGATGATGAAGCATGGCTTCAGCCAACTGCCGGTGGTAAACCGGGACGGCCATTATGTGGGGATGATCTCGGAGCGGGTGGTGGCGCACACCTACTTCTTGCTGGGCGGGAGCGTGCCGATCCTGCAATTGACGCTCGATCACTGCCTGGAGCGGGTGGACCCACTCACGCCCGACGACGACTTGCTCGAAGCGTGCGACCGGCTGCGGGACGACGAGTTCGCGGTGGTGGTGGTGGACAACCACAAGCCCGTCGGGATCATCACGTCCAATGATATGACCGATTTTTTTCGTCGCCGCTCTGAGGACTTCATCAAGGTAGAGGATATCGAGGTGACGTTGCGCCTGCGCACCCGCGATGCCTTTCCCGACGACGAAGCGATGGACAGAGCGCTGATGCTGGGGCTTGGCCCCCACCCTATGAACCCGAACCGCCCGCGCAGGGAATTCAACGACCTTAGCCTGGGCGATATGCTGGCGGTGATGACGCACGCGGAGAACTGGCCGCGCTTCAACGGGATGTTTGAGCCGTTGGAGCTTTTCAGGTCGCTGATGCACGAGGTAAGGATGGTGCGCAACCAACTGGCCCACTTTCGGGGGCGGGGGGATATGGTGCGGAACTCGACGTTGCGCTATGCGATGGATTGGCTGTCGATGCGGGCGAACGCGCCACGGGAAGATGGTAACCCGGCGCGCCAGATGATGCTCGATAAGGAGGACATCCCGCCTCGCACGTCGGAGAACCGGTGGGACACCCTGCGGGTATGGTTGATGGCCCAGAAGAAGATCCCTTCGGGGATCCGGGTTACGTTCCGCGATATTGAGATGCTGCTAGGCGGACTACTGCCGAAAGCCGCGCGCAAGTACGCTACGTGGTGGTCGAACCAGAACAGGAACGAGGCGCAGGTGCAGGCGTGGACGGGGGCAGGGTGGCAGGTAGCAAAGGTAGACCCGTTGATGGGCGAGGTGACGTTCCAGCCGCTGCCAGCGGCTGGGGCCGGGGCCGGGAGCGCGAGCAGCCCCGAGGTCCAATCGTAGGCGATCCCTTGGGCAAGCTTAAGAGTTCACCTGGTTTTAGCAGGTTCGCCGCTCGTGAATAAGGACGTTGTAGGCGACCAAGATCCCTTGTATAGATTCTCGTACGCCAGGCCCCAAGGCGGTCGCAAGAACCCTAAAGCGCGGACGTCCTCGAACCAGAAGCCGAAGGGTGCGTATCGATTGTAGGTGCCACCCCCCATGATTTTGCATATTCTGGCGAGGACCGACTCGGCCAGTTCGGCAATCGCCGTCTTCCCCTGGAGGGTATCCCGTGCCGCGCTTCCTTTCTCCTCAATAGCACGTAGCATCCCTTCGTACGCCTGCAGGATCAGCCAGCCTTCCTGTTCAACCCTGGCCCACTCAATCTGCTCGTAAGCTCGAAGCGAGTCATGCCTCGACCCAAGCCGCTCGCGGGCAAGGTCAATAGCTGCCTCTACTATCCCTACGATCACCGATGTGAAGAAACAGGCGACGGCTCCCCCTGTTGCGTCAATCAGGCGCAGCAGTTGGCCCGGATAGGCGATACGGGTGGCCGGAAAGCTATCGAATTGCATACTGTGGCTTTGGGTGCCAATCATGCCGTGACCATCCCACTCTGCCATCAGCGTAACTCCGGCCGAGCCATCCCATGGTACGCCACGCATATCCAGGTAGAACCAGTCGGGGTCTGCATCTCCCGCAGGCACGGCTGTGGTGATCATATACGAAGTAATTCCCGAACCGCTCCCGAAGTGTTTTTGGCCGCTGATCCGGTACCGGTCACCAGGGGGATCAGGAGTAGCGACCACCTGTGTCCTGCCGATATCTCCTCCGCTACCCGGTTCCGACGTAATTGTGCCCCACCAGCTACCATCAACCGCCGATTGGAAAATCCGGCGTTTTTGCTCCTCCCAGGCTTCCTCGAAGGGCGCGGGTACGTGCGTGGTCGCCAGCCAAAAGACCAGCACGGAAGGGTGCATAGAGGAGACTAATGCTACCGATGAATCGCCACGCGCCAGCGTTCGCAGGATCTCACTCACAGGCCGCGTTGAGCGTGCCACGTTTTCCCAGAGACCTCCCTGTTCCACCGGTACGGCTGTCAGGAGAAAGCCTGCGTCCCTGAGATGGTCGAAGTCGTCCTGAATCAGCTTCCGCCGGCGCTGTCTCGTTGTGCGGTCCTGGGAGAAACCGGCAGATATTCCCCGGATATTCTCCAATACGGTGCGGGTGTCCATCAGTAGGCCTCCTCCTCAGTCCTGTAGCCAGTTCCTAGGCAGATATGCAAAACTATATTCGAGCATGGCCGGGAGCGCTGGGGAGCATTTGCGTCTCTTCAAGTTGCCGATCAACGGCTTTTCCCACAGCCAGTAGTTTACCACCCTCCCGCTGATTTGCCCACTCCTGGAATGAGATCTATTGACAAGCGGTTCTCTATGATGTAATATCTATTTGCGTGGTATTCTGTACTGTGCAAGAGCCTCGGAGGATCATTCCATATGATCGTCTGGGGCTTCTTCTTTGGGCAGCCAGGGCCATCCTACCAGGATAGTAGGAAATTCTGAAAAGAAGGTGACTGACCTCTTGACAGGCATCGAGAATTAAGCTATAATTATCATGCCTTAAGCGTGTCAAATGCGTGAGGCGAGTACCCCAGAGGATCATTCCATATGATCGTCTGGGGTTACTGTTTGTATGGGGTAGCGATCTGCTTACCCATTTAGAGAGGGTCTCAATACCGAGAAGGTTTCGTAGGGGCATCCCTTGTGGGTGCCCCTACGTATTCTGAAATCACTTTCCAGTGGTGGGCTTAATTGCTGTCGCACCGATGTGTAACCCTGCTCCGTATCGGTTTGCAGCCGGCGACCATACATATGACCGGTGTGTTATGGTGTTCGGCCTTTTGTGCTGCGTCCTCCCTATGCGAGAGAAAGGGGTTCACCGTGAGAACGAGAGCCATCCAGCTTACGATTATGTTCGCGGGCGTGTTTGCGTTGGCGATTTGCCTGGTGAATATGGAAGTGTCACAGGCATCAGCTCCGACACAGGGGCAGGCAAGGAGCGCTCCATCGGGCTGCGATCCCAACTGGAACGTAGTCGATAGCCCTAACGTGACAGCTCCGACCAGTTCACAGCTCAATGGGGTGTCAGCGGTGAGCGCGAACGACGTGTGGGCGGTGGGGCTCTACCTGAGCGGCAGCACGTATCAAACTCTGATAATGCGGTGGAACGGGACCGCCTGGAGCATTGTGCCGAGTCCGAATGGCGGCACGGAGAGTACCAACATACTGAGCGCGGTGCACGCCATCTCGGCCAATGATGTGTGGGCGGTGGGGCACTACTTCATCAGCGGGAGTTACCGCACGCTGACCATGCATTGGAACGGCACCGATTGGACAATAGTCGCCAGCCCCAACTTCGGGACGAGCAATAATTTCCTGCTCAGCGTGTCGGCGGCGGGGGCGAACGACGTGTGGGCGGTGGGTTATGCCGGCGGGTTCTTCGAGGATACAGTGACGATGCGCTGGAACGGGACCGCCTGGGCACTAGTGCCAAGTCCCAGCCCTGGCGACCAAAGCAGCTATCTGCATGGGGTGACGGCGATATCGAGTAACGACGTCTGGGCAGTAGGCATGTACCACGATAAAGTGGACACGACGGAACGGACGCTCATAGAGCACTGGGACGGCACGGCGTGGAGCGTGGTGTCAAGCCCGAACTTAGGCACCGCCAGCAACTTTCTCTTGAGCGTGGAGGCGGTGTCGGCCAACGACGTGTGGGCGGTGGGGCATTATATAAACGGCGCGGTGATGAGCACTCTGACGCAGAGATGGGATGGGAGCGCGTGGAGCGTGGTGCCGAGTCCGAATGTGGGGACAGGGTCCAGCTACCTGCAAGACGTGGCGGTAGTGTCGGGGAGCGAGGTGTGGGCCGTCGGGAACTACTATGACGGCTTGACTCCCAGGACGCTGACCGAGCGATGGAACGGCACGGATTGGAGCGTGGTGCCTAGCCCGAACGGCAGCGGGGAGAGCAATTTCCTCTTCGCGGTTGACGCGGTAGCGAGCGGGGATGTGTGGGCGGCTGGGCAGTATCAAAATTCAACAGTAGGGCAGTCGCTGACCGAGCACTGGAACGGGAGCGCGTGGAGCGTGGTGCCGAGTCCCAACGGAGTTGGGACCAACAACTACTTCGAGGATATAGCGGCGATCTCCAGCAGCGATATATGGGCAGTGGGCACCCACGGAACGCTCTTCAGGACGCTGATCGAGCACTGGGACGGCACTGATTGGAGTATCGTGCCTAGCCCGAACGTCGGCTCATTGCGCAACTGGCTCTACGGGGTGGCGGCGGTGGCGAGCAACGATGTGTGGGCAGTGGGGTATTACGACGAAGTGCCCAGCCAGACGCTGATAGAGCACTGGGACGGCTCGGCGTGGAGTATCGTGCCTAGCCCGAACGTGGGGACAGATAATAACTATCTCAACTCGGCATATGCCGTTGCCAGCAACGATGTGTGGGCAGCAGGGTATTACTACCATGAGACCTTTCTGTTCGAGCAGACGATGATACAGCATTGGAATGGCACATCATGGAGCATCATACCAAGCCCCAACGGGGGCTTTTTGGACACCAACTATCTCAATGACATATCCGGTACGGGAAGCAACGATATCTGGGCCGTGGGGTCGTTTCTCTACGACGGCGCGGTGTATCAAACCCTCACTTTGCACTGGGATGGCACGACCTGGAGCGTGGTGCCGAGCCCCAATCTGGCGTTCATCGATCACTACTTGTATGGGGTGACGGCGATAGCGCCAAACGACGCGTGGGCGGTGGGGTATTGGGGCTTTGGTAATAATACGCAAACGCTTGTGATGCACTGGGATGGCACGTCGTGGACAATTGTGACAAACCCCAATCCCGGCTCGACGAGCAACTCGTTTTGGGGAGTGCATGGGATAGCTTCAAACGACGTGTATGCTGTGGGCCGGCAGAACAGCGCCTCAGTGGATCGCACATTGATAGAGCACTGGGACGGGAGCGCCTGGAGCGTTGTAAGCAGCCCCAATGTGGGAGTGGGACGCAACAACCTGGAAGCGGTGACGGCGTTGTCGAGCAGCGACGTGTGGGCGGTGGGTGACTATGCCGAGGGGACAGTAGCGCACACCCTGGTGGAGAGGTACAATCCTTGCGTACCCTCACCTACTCCGGGCACACCCACAGCGACTGCCACAAGCACACCCACATCCAATCCGGCCACCAGCACACCTGTGAGTACGTCTACCGTGGTAGCGGCCACCAGTACACCTGTGACTACGGCGACACCCACACAGTGTCCTATCCAGTTCACGGACGTGCCGGAAGGGTCTACGTTCTACGAGTTCATTAGATGCATGGCATGTCGAGGCATCATCAACGGCTACCCCTCAGGCTGTGAGACCGGCGACCCTTGCTTCAGGCCGAATAACAATGTGACCAGAGGACAGCTATCCAAGATAGTGTCCAATGCGGCGGGCTTCGATGACGACCCAGGTGCTCAGCAGTTCGAGGATGTGGTAGAAGGCTCGACTTTCTACGATTTCATCGGCAGGCTGGCTAACCGGGACATCGTGTCAGGATACCCGTGTGGTGGACCAGGCGAGCCGTGTATGCCCCCTGGCAATCTGCCGTACTTCAGGCCGAACGCGAACGTGACGAGAGGGCAGATATCTAAGATAGTGTCGGAGGCGGCGGGGTACTCAGATACGCCTGGGCCTCAGCAGTTCGAGGATGTGGTGCCTGGATCTACGTTCTACGACTGGATCTGGAGGCTGGCCGACCGGCAGATCATGTCCGGCTACCCATGTGGAGGGCCGGGCGAGCCGTGCGTGTTGCCGGACAACAGGCCGTACTTCCGCCCCCAGAACAACGCCACGAGAGGGCAGGCCAGCAAGATCGTGGCTAATACGTTCTTCCCGGAGTGCTACACTCCGTAGGAGGACGGTAGACGGTAGACGGTAGACGGTAGACGGTAGACGGTAGATGGTGGACGATGGACGATGGACGATGGACGATGGATGACCGCTAATTATCGTCTATCGTCCATCGTCGGTAAGGTGTGCCAGGAACTCGGCTAGCTCGCGGTTCATCTCGTCGATGAACTCTTCGTTCCAGGAGTGCTGGCCGCCTGTGTAGACGTAGGTGCGGATGTTGTGCCGGTTGCGGACGAAGGCTTCGAGCATGGGGAGGGGCGCGAAGGAGTCGTGCTCGGAGGCGAGGATGAGGACCGGCGTGGAGGCGAGGGCAAGCTCGGCGCGGGCGTCGGTGAGCATGAGGTCGTGCAATAGCTCGCCCGCGGCTTCGAGGTCGCCGTCCTGCTTGTGGTTGATATCACGCTCGGCGAGGACCGGGATGGCGTCGGGAGGCTCGTGGATGATGATGCGGTGCATGAGCCAGCTATTGGCGCGGAGCTTGTGGAGCAGGGAGCGCGTGGGGCGCGCCAGCAGCCCGTAGGCGACGAGGGGGCGCGCCCACTTGGTAGGGACGGCGGGCTTGCCGAAGAAGGGTAGGTGCAACACCTGGCCCACGACCTGATCGCGGTGCTCCAACGCGTAACGGGTCGAGATGGGAGCGCCCGTGGCTATACTTGCGAGCACCACTTTCCTGTCCGCAAGTCCGATTTCCCGTAAGAAAGCATGGAGCCAGCGCACGTAGCCGTCTATGTCGTGCTTGTGGGGCGGCAGCATGAGATCCGATTCGTTACAGCCTGGCAGATCGGGAAGGACCACGCGCCAGTCTTCGGGCACGCCCTCGATCACGGGCCAGAATGAGTCGCCGCCGCCCATGAGGCCATGGATGCCAAGGTACACATACCTGGCATCACCAGGCCCGCGCGCGCTGTAGAAGACGGGGCGACCTTCCAGGCTGATGGTGTGGCTTTCCATTGTAGGTGTGAGTTGCACGATCTGTAGCCTCCGGTTACCTGTCCATTTGCTCTTTGGAAAGAGGGGGTAAGGGCAGAAATGGGGGCACCCAAACCCCCGGCAAGGTGATCCCCGCACCCCTTTACGAAGCCTTGCTGCAAGAGCCGTGCCGGGCCTGAGTCTTGCTAGTGTATTGGGCGGTGGTTGACCCACCGATAATACATTGAATGGAGGACTAGACCAAGATGGCCGAAAAGAATACCAACGGCGGTGACAACATCCTCAGCGATAGCACCTACAATCTGCTGTCGATATTTCTGAGCAAGCTCGAGGGATTGGATATCTACGATACCTATCTTGAGGATATGGAAGGCGAAGGCAAAGAAATCATCCAGCAGATTCGCAGGGACGACGAGCGCCACGCCCAAATGCTGCGAGAGCACGTGGAGAAGGTGGTGCAGTCAGGGGGGCTGAGGTAGAGAGTAAAACGTAAAACGTAAAACGTAAGACGTAACCACCAAGAAGCCAAGAACGCCAAGGTCCGCCAAGGTTTATGAGTAATGATTACGTAGTTACGTTTTA
>JBAURA010000116.1:0-15317 GCA_049580985.1 Chloroflexia bacterium | reverse complement strand
CTGTTGAGTTTCAGCGCGGCGTTGGCGAAGCTGTCGTTGAGGCCGAGCGTGTATGTGTGGGTGCCGACGGCGAAAACGCTGCCTTTCTGCAAGATGTCGGTGCGTGCCTGGTTGAGCAGGGCGATAGCAACGACCGAGGCGTGCACGCTCGGGTCCGCGGCCACGTCGTGCAGAGACTCTGTAACTAAAACAGCTGGGTCGGTGTCCGGGTCGAGCGGCACGTCTTTAACCGTCACCTGGCGCGTCGGCCCGGCGAGGTCAGTGCCTGGATCGAGAGACACGTCCTTGTTAAGTCCGGCCAATCCCGGCACCGTCAGGCCGTACTTCGACCATTGTGGATCGGCGACGATGGAAGCGAGCGAATCGCCCTGGATCGTGGAGTAGAAAGTCGGTACGCTGATCATGGCGCTGCCGAAGAGGGCGTTATAGAGCGTGTACTGGTTTGTTTCGAAGAGCTGTGCTGGGGTGACGCCGTACTGGTCCAGTACGTCCGAGACGTTGGTGGGGCCGCTCATGGTCGGCTGCACCGCCTGCATAGTCGAGAGCGCCTGGAGATAAATATAGGCGCCTCTGGCGAAGGCGGAGAACGGACCTTTGTCGAGCGGATAGACGGGGGTCTGCGCGGTTATCGAGCCGGCGTCGAGCGTGGTTTGCAGCGCGAAAGTCAGGTCGGGCTGCGCGAGCTGGTAGTAGATGGCGAGGTAGCTCTTCAGGTCGGCGGCGATAGCGGCCAGCGCCGCGTCTACCGCCACCGAGGGTGACGGGATATAGCGAGCCTGCTGCATCGTCATGGTAAAGGCGATCCGCGGGGTGCCGGTCACGAGGTAGGATATGGCGAGCGAAGGCCAACTCCCCAGGCTGACGATGTCATCGTAGTAGCCGGCGGGCACCTGGATCTGGTTGTACGGAGCGGGGAGCTGCTGGATGTTGCCGTAGATGTCTTGCATGTCGAGGTCGATAGTGACCTGGTTGATCTCACCAGCATGCGAGTCGTAACCAACGCCGTTGTAAGGGTTCCACTCGGCGTCGGGCAAGGCATGCGAGCTACTGCCATACTGCGGATTGCCGAAGGGTCCAATCGCCAGCGTCTGGTGGTAGTACCAGTTGGGGTCGGTCGAGTCTTCGAGGTTGCGCTGGGCCAGTCCGTTTGATTGCGCCTGCCAGCTATCGGCGGGGGTAGTTGGCAGGCCGGCACCGCTGGCGGTGAAAGCGCCCTCCTCGGCAATCGAGAAGCCGACGAGGTTGAAGAGCGTGCCGACTACCTGCGCTGGATCGAGGTCGTTGTAGGATGTGTTGTTGGGATCTGGGTTGGTGCGGGTGATCTCGAAGCCGGCCGTGCCCGGTGGCACCGTCGTCGCAGGCTGCAAGACACCGGCCGCCGTCTGCATCAGCCCGTTCTGGGCCAGGATCGCAGTGGTAGCATTAGTGCCCGCGTTCACCAGGGTTGCCACGTCGGATAGGTTGAACTTCGATACGATGCTGGCGAGGGTGTCGCCGTAGGCGATTGCATAGGTGCCCTGCGGGCCTGGAATCGTTAGATTCGCGCCGACTTGTAGCAGCCCAGGCACGTTCTGATTGAACAGCGCGATCTCCTGCACCGTGAAGTCTGTGGCCCACGCCTTGTTGATGCCGGCCTGCGCGGTGGTCAGCGATTGAGTCTGCGGCACTCTGTAAGCGGATGGTTGGAGGCGGCCGTAGGTGAATTGCACCGGCGCGCCCGCGGACAGGATCGGATTTGTGGCATTCGAGCCTGCATTCACCAGGGTTGCCACGTCGGGCAGGTTGAACCTGGACACAATACCGGCCAGGGTGTCACCGTAGGCGATGGTATGGTCGTTTTGGCCGGGGATGGTAAGCGTCGCGCCGATTTGCAGCAGCAACGGCACATCCTGGTTGAACTTTGCGAGTTGCGCGACGGTCAGTTTGGTGCCCCAAGCCGTGTTGATATTTGTTAGTGCCGTAGTGAGCGATTCGTCCTGCGGGGTCGTGTCATTCTGGCCGACATAATAGACGGCCGGCTGCACGAAGACCGACGAGATCGAGGTGTCGATGTTGTCGCCGATGACTACGCAGTTGTTGAACGGCAAAATGGCGGCGTCCTTACTCTTTAACTGGGCGTCGGTGAGGATCAGCAGCGACACCGTGGCGCTCGTCTCGGAGCCGAAGATGCTCGCAGGCAACGGCGCCTTGCCGGTCTGGTTGACGTAGTTGAGGTAAAAGCCGCCACTCCGGGTAATACTCGCCTCCCATAGCAGCGCCAGAAAGTCGGCGGCATGACCCAGCGACGCTGCGTAGACGCTCGTCGGGTCGGTGGCGAAGAAGGCATCGAGCAGTTGACCGCCACCACCGCTGTGGGTCAGCGTAGAGAGGTTCGTCTTGAGCAGATAGGTGGCGTTCATATCGACCGGGTCGGAAGCGAGGCCGCTAGGGTTGGCGCTCGACGGATTTGGCGAGTAGAGCAGGTAAAGTGTGGCCGCGCCGCCGTCGTTCGTGATGTAACTATAAGCTTGCTGCAACAAGTCGGCGCCCACGTCATCGGCCCCCTCCACCACGTAGGCGTTGGAGACCGACGGAGATGGGCCGTTGGTCGCCGGCAGCGAGATCCCGATGTCCACGATTGTCGCCCAGGCGTAGCAGTTCGCCTCGGTGGAGGTGACCGGCGCGTTAGGGTCCTGGTGGCCGGCGATCATGGTCTCGTAGAAGAGCGGCGCGTCGTCGCTGGTCGCCGCGTTCTGAATCTGCAAGATGAGCGAATCTGGGAAGAGCCAGATCGACGGGTTGCCGGTCGCTGCCTGGCCCGAGAAGCAGCCCTTCGCGATCAGGGCCGCCTGCCAGGCGACGTGCTCTTGCAGCGCGATGCGTGGCGGCACCATCTGGAAAAGGGCCAGCCTGTTAAGCGATTGGATGCCGTGTTGTAGCTGGGTGCTGGAGATGTTGCCGAGCAGAGTCTGCTGGTCCTGCGTGAGTCCGAAGGTGAGCGAACCGGACCCGCCAAACGTGAGCCAGCCTACGCCGGCCTTGTTTTGCAGCGTAACCTTATATGCGCCGAGGTTGGCAGCCGAAATCGGATACTGCTGCCCGGTCAGGTTGAACATCGGCCTGGTGCCGACGCCGGCCAGGTTCTCCGGGTCCAGCAATTGCGAAGGCGTCAGGTTCTCGAAGTGGGTGTCGTTCGGGTCGGGCAGGCGCAGGCCCGACAGCAGGAAGCGTGACACCATACCGGCGGCGTTGTTCCACTCGCCCTGGTTCAGCAAGTTGCCTATCAGCGTCAGCACGTCGATGGAAGCCAGATCGTTGATCGTTAGAGGCTGGCCGCCCGCGAAGAGGTCGGGGGTCGCGGCTGCGGCGGTGGCAACGTCGGCCAGCGCCAGGTCGAACTTGGCGGCGATGCCGCTCAACGTATCGCTTGCTGCCGTAATCGAGTAGCTCAGCGGCACGTGCAATACGCCCTGGGGGGCAAGCAGTGGCGGGGGAGGAGGGGGAGGTGGCGACGCCGTGAATGCCAGCAAATTGGCCTGGACTATGCTGGCGGTGGTGATCAGCGTGGTTGCCAGCGAATTGATCGTGTCGGTCCCGGTCAGCGCCCGCGTTACCGGCGGCATGGTAATCTGCGTGTTGAGCGGTTGCGATTGTGTCGGGTCGGTGACCGACAGGCTGGGGTTGAGCTTCAACAGGCTGTTGATGTAATCTGTGAGGTTGAAGGCGCCTTGGGCTATGCCGAGGAAGTAGCCCGCGACAAGGGTCAGCGTATCGCCCGCCACGGCATAGTAGGTTCCGCCGTCCACCAGTTTGACCTGTGTGCCGGCGTCTATGGGCGTGGTAACGGTAAGTATGGTCGGGTTCAGCTGTTGTAGCGCCTGCGCGGTGGGCCCGACGTCGGAGATAGAGTTGAGCAGGACGGCGCCACCCGCGCGCAACAGCAGCCGGGCCGAGATCAGGTTCAGCGTATCGTTTTGCTGGGTCACATAACCGAGGCCGGTGAAAGCGATGCTCGTGCCCGGAATGAAGATCCCGGTGGAGTCGCCATTCGCATCCAACAGGTCGGTAACCGTATAGGGCTTATTGCTCCCATTCAGCGCACCGGCCTTCTGGAACGCCGCCGCGATACTTGTGAGCGTCTCACCGAACTGGACCTGGTGCACCACGTCCTTGAGCACGAGCACCGCCCCGGTGTTGAGGACCTTCTGGCCCTGGTTCGGCAGCACGATACGCAACGGATCGTTGTGCAGGTCCGTGTCGCCGATGGCCGTACCCACCTGGGCGATGCTCATCGCCGATGGTGTGGTATAGGGATAATGGGCCAGCAGGTCACCCGCCGCCTTCACGCCCTGCGTCATGAGCATATTGAAGTAATGGGCGAAAACGATGGTTGCTATAGATATTGTAGGGGTGGAAGCGAGAAGCTCATCGGTCGTGCCGTTGCCATTGTTCCGCGCCTGGAACTGCACCTGGAGCAGCTGGAAGTATGCGTCGACTTTCGGTTGATACGTGGCATCGACATTCGGCTGGCCGAAGTCAATAGAAGTTCCGGCGGTGTCGGAGAGGGCGATAGCCGGGACCATCGGGAAGACCGCCACTCCGGTTTCGGTGGCGGTGGCGGGTGCCTCGACCACGTCGAAGGTGAAGTTCTGCGCGAGAAAGGCAGTCAGGGTGTTGTAGTCGAAGGCCGAGGCGATTGTGTTCGGGTCTTTGAGCTGCTGCTGAAGCTCGTCCAGTTGCTGGGCGGTCACGCTGCTCGCGCCGTTCGTCTTGGCATAGATCGCCCAGGCAAGCATAGCCTGCATCAGCAGATTGAAGGTTGCCGACTCCGGTGCGTCGCCGCTTTCCGGCGTGAAGAGGAGAGTATGCTCCTTGAGGGTGGTGGCGGTCGGGTTGATCGAGTTTTGCACCGCCAGCAGCATTATCATATCGGCGTCGCCGGTCAGGCTGCCCGCCGAGCCGCCGCCACTGGTGGTATCTGGCGCACCAGCCTGTGCGTAGGTAAACGTAGTGCTGCCCGGCACCGCAGTTGCCACCGTGAAGGTGCCATTGAACGAGTTGTCGGCTACCCCGGCGATGTCTACCGTGGCCCCGGCGGTGAACTCGTGGGCGTAGGTCGTGGTGATCGTAGTCGTCCCGCCGGCTCGCACCGCCCCCTTGCTCTGCACTGTGGCGATGGGGCGTATGTCGGGCTTGGTGAACGCCGGCAGCGCCAGCACCGGCACCTGCTGCTTCTTGGGAGCGGCGTTCGCGGCCCAACCGCCGCCACTGCTGCCATCGGGCGCTGAAGACTGAGCGTAGGTAAACGTGGTGCTGGTCGGTACCGCTACCACCGTGAAAGTGCCGTCGAACGAGCTGTCGGCCACTCCGGCGATTTTTACCTGGTCGCCGGCAACATAATCATGCGCTGTGGTAGTGATGATCGTCGTGGTGCCGCCTGCGCGGGACGCGCCTTTATTGGCCGGCGTGGCGATGGCCGATAACGATTGCAGCACCAGCACCGCGGGCCAATTTGTGAGCGGCTCCGGCGTGCCGATCAGCGAGCGCCTTAGCGCCCGCAAATAGCCCGCATGGCGCTGGACGGTCGAATGCAGGGTCTGCTGGCCGCGCAACTGGCGCAGCATGCCGTTGCTCGAAGCCGAGCTGCCGCTCGCCAGCTTCCAGGGCGTTGGGGTCGCCGAGCCGATGGTGAACGAGGCGTTGATATGGGCGCTGAAGCTGAGGTGGATGGTGAAGAAGATGATCTTTACGCTGACCCGCACCGACACCCCGGCGCTGATGGCGATGTAGATCGGCTGGTGCGCCTCGATGGTCAGCGTCACGCTCGCGTAGGCCGTAACGTCCAGGCTGGCGGAGATAATGCCGAAGTCTATCTTCGCGTAGAGCCTACCGACGATGGCGATGGTGCCTTGAATCCAGTAATAAGTCTCTTTGGGCGAGGGGTCGGTCGGGTGGAACCAGCCCACCACCCCTTGCAAAATGCCGATCACCGTGACGGTGATGCCGCCCGACAGGATGCCCTCGTCCACCGTCTTGCCGACGCCAAGCGATAGCGCGATGCCGAACTCGATCACCGGCGAGAAGTTGCCGTTGGTGATCTTGGGCACCCGCGTCGAGGTGGAGCCATTCAGCAGCGCGAAGTAGAAGCCGCCATAACCGACGAACGGGAATACCTGTATCGCGAACGAGTTGGAGAAATCCAGCCCCTTCGGGAAGCCAAAGTCGATGCGGAAGTTGCCGTTGGTGTAGATGTCGAGCACCACGATCGGCAGCGTGATCGAAACTTCGCCGAACTCGAGGTGGCGCATCGCGTCCGGCAGCTTCAGCTCGATGTGATAGACGCCGATGGTGTCGGTTACTTTGTGGTATAGGATCTCGAAGCTGAGGCCGGCGAAGACCTTGGCCTTCTCGCCCGAGAGCGCGATCAGGATACCGTAGAGGTCCGGATCGTTGAAGATGGCGCTGATCGCCACCGTGTCCATGACGGTGAACTGGGCGCCGATCAGCCAGTTGCTCTGCTGGCTGAAGGCGAGGCTGTTCTGACCGAAGGGTGGGAGTTGGCCCGACTGGCTCGGCAGCACCGACGCCTTCAACGCTTTCATCACGTCTTCGACCGTGCTCAGTTTTTCCGGCGGGAGGTCGAGGTAGATGTGCTGCCCCAGGCCGGCATATTGCAGGTCGAACAGCGAGCCGCCCTGGCCCGGCACCGCCGGCGGCTTCTCGTTGATCGCATCCCAGCCAAGCGGCGGCTTGTCGCCGTCCCCCGTGCCGAACTTTATGCCCAGGAAGCTGCCGCTCAACTCGATCTGCACTCCGCTGGCGGCGCCGGGCGTAGTGGTCTTTGTATAAGTCAGGCCAATGGCCGTGATATCGATGAAGCCGAGGTCTATCGGGGCCTCGTAGCTGAGACTCACTTTCTTGGTGGTGGCCGAGCTGGTGAGCTTGAACACCAGGGCGTTCAGGTTGAGCGCCAGCAGCTTGTCCCAGGGCGAATCGAAGCTGATGTCGTAGGTCGGATCGACCAGGTGCACCAGGAAATTGAGTATATCGCCGAGGGTCATGTCAACCAGGTGGATCTCGAATTCTATGGTCTCACCGTATTGCGCGTTGACGTAGAAGTCGAGCCCCGCGACCGTAAGCGTGCCTGTCAGCGAGGCGGTGAGCGGGGTCTTGGCGTTGGGCGATCTATCCACCGTGACGCTGAAGTTCGTATTCTTGAGGCCGAGCAGATCCAGGCCGAACAGCTTCAGGTCAATATTGGCCGTCCCGCTCAGCGAGAAGATCTTATTTGGAATATCAATCGTGGTGTTGAGATTGCTAAATTGGAACTCGGCCATGTCGCCCGGCGGGATCGCCAGTTGGTATCCAAAGAAGGAGCTGATCTTCTGCACCAGCGACACGAAGTCTATCGTCCCGTTATATCCGCCGGTAATTATCATATCCGGCAGGGCGATGCTAACGTCGACCACCATGTTCTCGTCGTTGAAAAGCTCGAACTGAGTGGTGATAGAAGCGCTCTGGATCGCATTTTTAGCCGGCGAGATGACCAGCCAGTAGATATCAAAGGAAGTGACCTGGAACATGTCGTCAAAAAACTTCCAGGGCTTTGAGATGCCAACCAACACGTCAAGCGATACGATCGAGAGATTGCTGAGAAGGACGCGGACCCCAAAGCTCTTTAGCCCGAAAGTTGCCAGGTAAGGTTGCAGTACCGACGCCGGACCCGAAAAGAACTCATTCCAGTTGTTGCCCGCCAGCAGCTTGCCCAGGTCATCTATGCTGGTGATGAATCCCGGCGGTGGCCCAATAGTGAAGCCCATGAGGGGCTTGCCACTGCTAAATGGTAGGCCGGCGCGGATCTCCAAGGGTACCTGGTCGCCGTCGCTGTTCTTGACGTCGATGCGAGCGCCGGCATAGATTTGCGTCAGCGCCTGCCATTTTGTATCGCCGCCGACTTCGCCTGGAGCATTGGAGCTTTCCTGCACGTACGTAAGGGATGCACCCGCAAAAAGCGGCCCTATCTCAATAAACTGCAAGTTGACGGACGCCTTGTTCAGACAGGCCTGCAGATCGAAGACCGCTCCCTGCGCTGTCTGGTTGACCAGGCCATATAGCTGGTATGTAATGTCGTTGAGCGCGAGCGCCGTTTCACCGGGAGCCGCAAGCTGGCGTGTTGGCTCGGTCCCCGATTCCCCGCCCAGGAGGAGCTTGGTCACGTCGGCCAGTACGCCGGTCAAGCTCAGGCTCGAGCTAACGTTGAAGCCTGGCATAATGTGATCGGCAATTTTCCCGTGGCACGGGGAGTTAGCGCTACCGTTTGGGATTTCGTAGGTGGAGAATACGAGCCGCGTACTATCGAGGGGCAGATTGTTGAAGCTGATAGCGCTCACGCCGAAGGCGTTGCTTAGAGTCCAGGTGACAGGTTGTTGTTTCTCGGATAACGGGTTGATAACCAGTTCAAAGTCGATCAAGTCGCCATTCTGGACAAACTGGATCGTGCAGTCCTTATTGGTCAGGTAGAAAAAGGCATCCTTCGCGGCAGCCGGCAGACTCGCCGTTAGCTGGAAGCCCGAGGGCGGTGGATTAGGCGGGATGGTACTGGGATTGACCACCAGGATAATGTTATTGCGCAGTAAGAACTTAGCGATCAAGGCATCGACGTCAGGCCGGCCGAGCAGGGTACCGGTCAGCGTTATCTCGTGCGGCGCTGAGGTAGCCTGCTGCTTCAACTGCTGGGCCAGCCCCTGCATCGTCACCTGTGATGCCATCTGTTGCCTCCGATGGTACTTCCGAGCACTCCACGTAGAGCGCTTCTACTTCTATTCGTTCTACTCTACCCCTCACTGCACCTGGTCGGCACGCCGGGTTTGGCCGGCGCTTACCGCGTTAGATCTCTGCGATCACGGGAAGGTGGTCGCTTACGCCCTGATAGCGGGCGATGTGCCCATAATTTTCCGGCGAGCGGAAGGCTATAACCTGATATAGTGCATCTAATGTTGGGATTGGAGTTTGCATAGTCAATATCTCGCCAATCGAATATTGCATTTCGGTTTCCGTTATATAAGGGGCAGGCGTGCCGGCGACGGGGTTAATCACAGCCGCATTATGGTTCGGTGGGATAATTCCCAGGCTGCCATAACGAGCAAAGATGTTATCCAGGCACTCATCCAGGAGATAGTTAAAAGGTGAGGAGTCATCAGTATCCTGGACTCGCGTTCCCTGGACGAAGAAAGGTTGCCCCAGACGGTATGTTTGATCTCCGAAGAGGCCGTTCACTGCGTACCCGTAATATTGTGAAGTGGTAGTCGTATCCTTTGGTTGCGGTCGCGGGTCAAAGTTGAAATCCCCGGCCGCGACGAAGACGTCATTTGCTCCCAGTTGACCAAGCTCGGCCACCGTCGACAGCTTAAACATCGCCTCCGCGGCTGGGGCTCGATGCGGTGGGAAATGAACTGAGAAGAGCTTGATGTTCCGTTGCAGCCCGCCCCTTTCATGGAAGAGCGTGTAAAATGGAGGCCGGTTAGCCTGCGCCGGGAATCCGAGGGTCTGGCTGTCGCTATCCGCAAACTTGTATTTGCCTGCGCGGTTGTTCCCTTGGGGCAGCATGGTGGCCCAGGCACCGGGGTAGGGCGTGTTGGTCTGAACGCTTACCCCTATTTGTTTGTTGTTATCCCAATAGTAAGGGCCTTGAAAATCTAGCGTGGCGTTATTGTAGAAAACCGCGATCCCCTCTGTATATTGTTGATCAATCGTACTATCAACCAGTTTGAGGGGAGGAACAAGCATCCAGTCAATCTGATTGGGGACGTTGAAGTTACGTAAAATGGTAAGCAACTCAAATACTCCATCCTTACCGCCGACCGTGATCAAAGAGCCCATTGTGCTCTTGCCACTCTGTACTTCGATGAGGACGAAGATATCTGGTTCGGCCCTGTTGATCGTGTCGGTGACGTACCACATGTTCAAGTTGTTGGGGCCGCGATGAAGGGTACCGTTAGTGAACCGGTTGATATTCCAGGACATCAGACGCATATCATGAGGCTCCTGTTTGCAAACGGGCCGGCGGCAGCGCGGGCTGACTCTTAGCCTGCTTCTTCGCGTCGGGTTTGGCGTAGGCCGCGTACCAGCCCAGGCTCGTGTTGCCGCCCGACGGCGCATTCGGGTCGCCGAAGAGCACGAAGTTGACCTGGCCCGTCGGCGGGAAGCTGAAGCTAAGAAACTTGAACCCTATGTCGTACAGCACGAGGATAAAGGTATTGCTCTCTTGCAGGACGATAATCTCAAGGGTCTTGAAGGTGATGTTGAAGATTCCCTCGATGCTGATCTGGCGCTTCGAGCCGCTGGAGCCGGGCAGTTTGAGGCCGGTGAAGACGGTATAGCCCTGGCCCGATTTAGGGCTCCACGCGGCGGCCAGGCTGGCGACGAACCCGGCCTGCGCGGCCAGCGCGCCGGGAGCGCCAAGATTCAGGTTGAAGTTCAGCGAATACCAGGGGTAGACCAGCGAGCTTTGCGTCAGCGGCGACTGCACGCCCATGTAGCCGAGGCCGGCCGGCGAAGTGCCCTGCTTGGCCTGCGTCAGCCCGGCCACCGTCAATGGAAAGTGATTGAAAAAACCGGCCTTGCGGGCCTGGCTGCCTGCCATATCGAAGGACAATTGCTCCGCATCGAAGGTGAACGCAGGCACGGGCTGGCTCTGCGTATTGTCGAACGTCATGTCAACGATCAGGTTGCCGAAGCTTAGTCCGCCAGGCGGGTCGTTCGCGTTCTCGCGGCCAAACGAGAAGAGGTCGAAGCCGCTCAGCGCCTTGAAATCGAGCAGTCCCCAGAAGAGGAACTGTGCCTCGGTCTGATTCCCATTGGTCTGCACGGTGACAAATTGCCCTTTGGAGAACTGCACCGCGTTGAACACGTTGCTGGTCATGTTGAAGACCGACGCCTGCCCGGACTTCGTCTGAAATATGTATGAGCCTTGCTCTTGCGATCCTTGCTGCTGCTGGTAAACGCCGTAAAGCTGCACGACGTTGTTTGGTGACCCTACCAGCGTGCCAGGCTCGCCGAACAGGATGTTCACTTGCAGGTCGATGATGCTGGAGAAAGCGGCAGGCGCCGAGTTCAGGAATAGCACCTTCAGTTGCTCCACCTCAAACCGGTAATCCGCGCCAGCCGCCTGGATGGCCGAGCTTGCTGGAGCCGTGTAGTTGATCAGGCCAAAGATCGATGAATTGGAGATGCCCAGGTTGCCCCCGCCCGGCGGCACGTTGATCTTCGAGGCGTTGATGCCTATGTGATGAGCGAAAAATTGGCTCTTGTCGATGCCGGCCGCTAAGCCCTGTAGCTGGGCCGGTAGCTCGTTCAGTGGCGCCACCGCATTCAGCACCAGGATGCCATTCCATTTCGGGTCCGTGACGGCGTTGCAGAAAGTAGCCAAGTCGGGGTCTTGCGAATCGGCCGCGTTGATGATGTCCAGGATAGCCTGCGCGGTGGTGTCGGGGGATTGGTTAAACGTTGCCGGACTGGACCAGAGGCTCGTCTGCCCCGCGAGGTCCTGGATGCTCATGTCGTAGAACTTGATGATAAGGATCGTGCCGCCAGGGGTCTGCGACCAGGCGGCGGGGTCCAGGTTGAAGTTCCAGTTGTTGCCCTCGCTGCTGCCGATGGCGATCTGCGCGTTGCCGTGCGACAGAAAGCTCTGGATCGAGGAGGTCAGCGAGACGACGAGGAACATCTTGTTGGTCTGGAACGCCGTGAGCAGGTCTCCGCTCACGTTGGTCAGCCTAAGGAACTGCTGGGCACCCGGCGCGCCCATCTGCGCCAGAATGATCTCCTCCCAGCTGGTGGCCGACCCGCCGGGAACGTAAGTGGCGAGTAATCCCTGCGGCGTGGTGCTGTACTTGCTTTGACCGGCGGCAACGGCGGCAGGCTGCCGGCCCGCTATAGGAGGGGCCGCGAGCAGCGCCTGGCGGCGGGCAGGCGCGACCATCTGCGCCTCCATCTGCTGGTACACGCTCAGGTTCTTGTTCCCCACGCCAGAGTATGGGAGGAGCGGGAAAGCGAGCTTGACCGTGGGCGACTTGATCGTCGCCGCCTGGACCGGCACCAGCGCCAACGAGGAGATCGCCGTCTCGGCCGCAGTCAGGTTCTGGCTGTAGTTATAGAGGACCGATTGGTCAGGCTGGGCAAAATAGTCGATCTGCATGGACTGCGAGCTTACCAGGGCGAACGAAGTGGTCGGATTGTCCTTGGGCCTCAGGGTGGTGGAGCCGGGGGGCTTACCCGGCACGAAGCCCTGGGCGAAGGCGGCGTTGTCAGGGAAGAACGACACCAGATTGGTAGTGCCCCCCAGGGCGAAATACTCGACGCCCGAGA
Organism: Chloroflexia bacterium; assembly: GCA_049580985.1. Lineage (GTDB taxonomy): Bacteria > Chloroflexota > Chloroflexia > QHBQ01 > JADMIH01 > JADMIH01. The sequence goes on along the minus strand of JBAURA010000116.1, from coordinate 2,972 downwards.
GGCCGCCCATCAGGTTGGCCGGCCCGGAACCGGTTGGCTGGAGCGCGAAATCGCCACTCGGTACCAGGTAAAACGGGTCGCGCGCCGAGGCAGAGCTTGCCTGTTGATTGGGCGCGAAGACAAGCGCCGCGAAACCGGTCGCGGCCTGGCTGCCGGTCAGCGGCACCAGCTTGACCGCGTAGCCCATACTCGTGTTCAAGTAAGCATTAACGGTCGCGGCCTGCCCCGCCGAGGGCTGCCCGGCATCGGCGCCGTTGAAGGCGAAGAAGGTGCGCATCCGCCCCTGGTTGACCGGGGCCAGGGGGTCGAGGTTGGCGTAGAGGGTCAGCCCCTGTGCGAAGAGCGGATAGCGCAACGACGCCAGGAAGAACGAGCCCTCGGGGGCCGCTTCGCTCTGCTCGTTCTCACCGAAGGCCTGAGCATAGTAGTAGCGCAGCCCCACGTCAAGGTCGGTCAGGTTCTGCTGAGTTAGTTGGAGGCTGAACTGGAGGCAGCCGGCCAGCTTTCCGGTGAATGGCAGGGTGGCCGGCGACCCGGCGAGTATTGTCACTTTGCCCGAATTGGCGCTCAAAGAGATCGATTGGCCGGCAGGCGCAGTGAAGCTGAAGGCGAAGTTGGTGTCGTCGCGGCCAATAATCGACTTGGCCGGGATAAATAGGCTCACGTTCTGGAAAGGAAAGGTGACCGGGAACCCCGTGGCGTAGCTCTGGCTGCCGGCCGGCTGGTAGACGGCAATACCGATGCCGCTTAGCGGCCCCGAGCCGGCGGGCTGGTTGAACCAGACAAAGCGCGTCCCCTGGCGGCGCGGGTCGCCGAGGTAGGTCCAGGCGTTGTTGGCAAAGGTCTGCTCCGTGCCGGACGCCAGCGGCTGCTCCAGGAAGATATATGTCCCCTGGTAGGTTGTCCAGGCTGCCACGAACTGTATGGTCTGCCCAGGCGGTGTAGCGCCCTTCGGCAACAGGTAAAGGAGTGTGCCGGGGGTGGCATCCCCATTGTCGCTTGCCTGGTAAAGCTGGGGCACAGCTGTCTGGCTGAACTGCATCTGGCGTGCTCCTGTGCTGCGCGTTCGGGCCGGCTCAGATATTACTTAGCACTACACTATCGCCGCCGATCAGCGGCAGGTCCCACATGGTCGACGGCAGCGCGGCCAGGTTTGACGGCGGGCAGGCCAGGCCGTTAGTGGTCATGTTGACCGACACGCTCGTCAGGCCCTGGGCCGCGGCGGTGGAAATGCGATTGCAGTTGACGAACGACTGATTGGGATCGAGTGGCAGCGAGATGAATCGCTCGGTGATGTTGGCGAGGGTAGTACCGACCGGCACGTATTGCAGAGTGTTCAGCCCGTGAGTGCTGTCGTTTATCCATACCGGTATCTCGGGCACGGCGATGGCGCGGCCCAGGAAAATGGTGCAACTGGTGGAGGCAGTGCCACAGGTGGCCGAAGACGGCTGGTTGGTTGTAATCGAGTTGAGAGCTTCCAGATCCTGGGCGCCAACCAAAGTCACGTTGTCGTCCACATTGAGATCGCTCGATTGCAATGCCGGAGGCACCGAGGAGGGGTAAAACAAGCGCCAGTAAGGCCAGGCCCCGGAGGCGAGTTGCAGGTCGATCAAGCCCCCCGCCACGACCGGCGAGCTGGCAGCACCCTGGACCGAAGGCGCTTTGATCGTGCCGAGAAAGGGGTCGAAAGCGATCACCCGCGTGCCGTTGGCCGCGGGGACCGAGGTGACCTGGTAGTAGAAAGTGCCGCTACCGACGTAGCCGTTCACCTGCGAGTCGGGGGTGAGGAACTGGCTGATCTGGGTCTCGACGCGCAGGCGCATGCCGGGGCGCAGGTCTACGTAGGGTAGGGTCCCCGGCGTGAAGCCCGGCGAGAGCGAGTAGCGGTAGAAGAGAGTCTCCAACAACGGAGCCGGGATATTGTCCGCGACCTGCTGGCCGATACGGAAAGTTGCCCCTGGCACAAGCAGCCCAGGCAGCTCAAGCTGCTTTTCGATTTGCGTCAGGAAGTCGACGAAGTTCGCCATCAAGGCGGCCCGCGCGGTAGGCGCGCATTTCCACATATTGGCGTTCGGGTTTTTGTCCGTGCCGTTGAGCGTGATCTGCGTAACTACCGTTTGCGCCGTGCTTCCGTTCTGCTTAAACGCGATCACAAAATCGGTATTGCTATACCCGGAGGGAAGGTTGGGGACTTCGGGGGAGCCGGTGTAGATCAGCGACATATTGAAGCTTATACTGTTTGGAGAGGTGAAGAGCGGTGGCAGGAGAAAAGTCGCATTTGTACAGCCGGTGTCGGTGCCCGGAAAGGCAGGGTAGATCTGGTAACTGTTACCGCTCCCCGTTATAGAAATGTCTGTCATACTCATCGTGCGCTAAGGTAAGCGGGTCGAACCGGCCTGGCTTGCGCACCTCCTTTTGGCTGATTTGGCCGTGCCGTGCAAGGCGAGCCGGCACGGCGACCTAAAGTCCTGCTTCGGAAATCGACCGAGGCTAACCAGGCTCCTGGCTTACGGCCTGCGGAACCAACACCTGTGATTGACCAGGCTGGCTTTCCTGCTGCCCAGGCCATACCAGCACCGCGACGGTATAGAAGATGTATAGTTGCAGATTCTGCCCTAGCTGGTTCTGCAAAGTCGCGTTGATGTCAACCTCATATTGCTGGGACCCGCCCGTGGGGAAGGCAACTACGAGCTGGTTCTGGCCGCCGAACTGGGCAATATTGGGGTTCCCGCTCCCGGAGACACGCCTGATTGGAGCCGGGTTAGGCTTGTATTTTGAAGCCTGGCTGGTCCCGTACAGCGTTCCATTGGGTACGAGATGCGCGTTGAGCGTCAACGTCATGAGGTTGGTGGTCGCGTTGAAGACGTAGACGTAACCAGGAGAGATGGCGGTATCACCAGCCATGTAAGTCCCCTTCCCTGATCAGTAGCCGGGAGTTGGCACAGGGCCGCAACAAACGGCAACTCTGGAAC
>JBAURA010000115.1:0-7374 GCA_049580985.1 Chloroflexia bacterium | reverse complement strand
GCCAGGATCGCCCGGACAATAAATTGTCGGGCTACGCAAACGAAGTCCGCCTTCGCGGACTGTCTTGATCCAAGATCGAGGTTATTACCTGATCAAGTTCTTAATGTTCATCAATCAGCGAGTGCCGTTTGAGGGTGGCTACACCCTGGTTGCCAGCTATTCGATGCCTTCCACTGGCGGGCCGGCGACGGATACCACGTAGTCTTCTGACGAGAGACGCTTGCGGGCTACTTCGTTGACGTATTCGGAGGTGAGGGCGTTGATGATGGCGGGGTAGCGGCTGATGTAGTCGAAGCCGAGGTCGAATAGCTCCATTTCGAGAATCGTGCGGGCGAGGCCGTCGCTCGTTTCGAGGCGGAGTGGGAGCACGCCGGTCATGAAGCGCTTGCCGCCTTCGAGTTCTTCGGTGGGGATCAGCTCGGTGCGCATGCGGTCTATCTCGTGGCGGATGCTGTCGATGGCCTTGGGGACGTTGGAGGGGTTGACGCCCGCGCGCACGGCCCAGGGGCCTGCGCCCAGCCCGGCTTCGAAGGAGGAGCCTGCGTAGTATGCCAGGCCCTGCTCGTCGCGGACGTTCTTGCCGAGCCTGCCCATGAGGCCGATGCGGCCCAGGAGGAGGTTCATCAGGTCGAAGGCGTAGTAGTCGGGGTCGCGCCTGTGAAGGCTGGGGATGCCGAGTACCAGGTCGTTCTGCGTCTTGCCTGGCACGGCGCGAAAGACGGTGGCCGCGCCGTGGGGCATGGGGCTGTCGGGCACGGCGTATGGCTCGGGTTCGTCTCCTTCGGCATTCCATTCCCCGAATAACTCGGTAGTCAGGGCTACGATCTCTGCCGGGTCAACGTCACCGACGGCTGTCAGGATGGCGCGCTCCGGGCGCAGGTAGCGTTTGTAGAAGGCGATCATGTCGTCGCGCCCGATATTGTCGAGGGTTTCAAGGAAGCCTGCGGTGCGGTTGTGGTAGGGATGGCCTTGTGGGTAAAGGGTCTCGCGGAAGGCGCGCTCGGCGACGGAGCCTGTGTCCATTTCCATCTCGGCGAGGCCGGTGCGGATCTGCTTGCGCATCTTCTCGATCTCAACCTGGGGGAAGGTGGGCCTGAGGAGCACTTCGGCTATGGTGTCCAGGAGGAAGCGCGTGTCTTCCTTGAGCGCCCTGCCGCCTGCCTCTACGAGGGCCTTGCCGGCGTCCACGCCTACGGATGCGCCGATGCCCTCGGTCTCTTCGTTCAACTGTTCAAAGGTGTAGCGCTGGGTGCCTCGCCTCATGGCGCGAGTGGCGAATGAGGCCAGGCCCGCTTTGCCGGAGGGGTCGTACATGGCGCCGCCCTTGATGGAGATGCGGGCCACCAGCGCCGGGATGGTGGGGTTGGGGTAGACTAGCACGGTCATGCCGTTGGGCAAGATCTGGCGCGTGATTGTTTCGGGGCTAAGCGCCCGGTTGGCTACTGTGGGCATTGGGGGTCCTTTTGGGGTGGTAGACGGTGGACGGTAGACGGTGGACGGTGATTACGTTTCACAGCCTACGATCTACTGTCCACCGTCTACCGTCTCTTCTTCAGTTGGGATGAACCAGCCTACCGTGCGGTTGCGCTCGGTGAGGTAGGTGCGGGCTACTCGGCGGACGTCTTCGGGGGTAACGGCGGCGAGCTTTTCTAGGGCTTCGTCGTAGAGATTGGCGCTGTAGACGCTTTCCAGGTAGCCGAACATGTACGCCTGGTTGGTGACGCTGTCGCCTGAGTAGACGAACTGGGCGCGGGACTGGCGCACGGCTTTGTCGAGTTCTTCCTGGGGGATCTCCTCTTCCTGAAGCTTCCTTATCTCTTCGTAGAGGGCTGTTTCCATGCTCTGGAGGCTCTCGATATGGTCGTCGCCTGCCTTAGAGGAGGCGCCCAGAGTGAAGAGGTGGGGGTCTTTGTGCAGGGAGAAGTAGGAGCCTGCGCTGGCGGCTAGCTCAGTGGTGACCATCGCTTTGTATAGGCGGGCCGACCTGCCGCCGCCACCGCCCATGCCGAGGGGTTTGGCCCCGGAGAGGAGGGCATCGGCCACCATCAGGGGATAGATGTCGGGGCTGGCGGCGGATGGAGTATGGTAGACGATTTGGAGCTGGGCGGTGGTGCCTGGGTGCTCCACGCGCACGCGGCGCTCCCCGGTCTGTTCGGGTTCGATTGCGCGCACGGCCGGGATGGCCTGGCTCTCCGGGTAATGCCCGAACAGGTCGTGTATCTTCTTCAGCAGGGCCTCGGTGTCGAAGTCGCCTACGGCTACTATGGTGGCGTTGTTGGGGGCGTAGTAAGTCTTGTAGTGGTTGTAGAGGTCGTCGCGGGTGATGGTGCGCAGGTCGCACTTCCAGCCGATGATGCCGCTGCCGTAGGGGTGGACCTTGAAGGCCGCCGACGACACCTCTTCGTCGAGGAGGCGATCAGGCTCGTTCTCGGAGCCTTCGCGCTCGGAGATGATGACGGTGCGCTCGGAGGCTACTTCGTCGGGATCGAAGAGGGAGTTGACCATGCGGTCGGACTCGATCTGGAGCGCGAGGTCAAGGCGGTCTGAAGGGAGGGTCTCGAAGTAGGTGGTCCAGTCGTCGGAGGTGAAGGCGTTGAGGGTGCCTCCGTTCTCAGCGACCATCTGCATGATCTGGCCCTTGCCGAGGTTGTGGGTGCCTTTAAACATCATGTGCTCGGCCCAGTGGGATACGCCGGTGATGCCGGCGTGCTCGTTGCGCGCGCCTACCTGGTACCAGACCCAGAAGGAGACTACCGGGGCCGAGCGGACCTCCTTAGTGATCACGGAGAGGCCGTTGGGGAGGGTGTGGCGCTCGAAGTTGGGCTTGCGCCCATTAGGGGTGTCTGTTTGTGTATTGGCTATTGTATCTTCAGTGGTGGTCATGTGCCTGTTATCCTTTGCTTGCTTTATTTGTGCTTACTTGGGAACGACGTAGAAGGATGGGTAGATGTAGGGGTTGTCAGGCGAATCGAGCTTGGTGAGTGTATTGGACTTGACCAGGAGCGTGTTTTCGCCCTGGAACGGCTCTACGGCCATCGCGCCGTTCAGCTGGAGCCAGGTGTCCTGTGGAAGGCTGCCGCCTCCTGGCGACTTTACGAGCATGCCGACTCCGAAGGCATCGGCGGCGCAATGGCGCATGACATAGCGGGCAAGCACAAACTCGTCGGGGCCAAGGCCGCCTGGGTGGAAGACGAAGCCTGAGAAGTTGGCCTCTTTGCCGTTGAACCAGTCGTCGGGGTGGACGTTGGCGTAATAGGTCCTTTGCCAGTCCCAGATGTTCCAGCGCGTGGTGTCATTATCGTCGGCTGGGCCGGCGCGCTCGATCATGGAGCGGGTGGTGCCAGCGCTGTTCTCCAGGGCGGACGCGCCGAGGGGTTGAGAGGGCACGCCTACGCCGAGCACGAGCGGTAGCAGGAGAATGGAGAGCACGGGCCAGGTCACCGATGCGTGGCTGTGGCTCTCGTGCTGGTGGACGTGGTCTTCGTCGTGGTCATAGTCGTGGAGGTGCTCGTGGGTGGGCTGGGGGCGGTCACGCAGGTAGGCGTAGACGCTTACCAGGGCAAGTAGGAGGAACAGCCCGGCGGCCACGCCTGAGAGCCACGCCCATTGCGGGTTGACGTAGTTGTTGATGTTGCCGGTGAGCAGGTTGTAGGCGAAGTAGATGCCCAGGCCAAGCAGGATCGTTACTTTGGCGATGGCTTGAAAGCCTATGTTGCGTGAGTGCATCGTTTGTAGAGACATGAGTTCCTCTTTATCAGGAGGTCAATCCGAGCCAATTGAGCAGGACAGCTATTGTGAAGGTCAATATCAGGGGTAGGGCGATCAGTAGCGCTACGGTGCGGCGCTTGAAGACGCCCATGAACATTATGGTGCTCTTGATATCTACCATTGGGCCGAAGGTGAGGAAGGCGAGGATGGAGCCGGTAGTGAACGCGCCGGTGAAGGCCAGCGCAAGGAAGGCATCGACGGTGGAGCAGACGCTGAGCACGAAGGCGAGCATCTGCATGACCAGCACGGAGATGACGGGACCCTGCCCAAGCGAGAGGATCACGTCCTGGGAGATGAGGGTTTGCATGGAGGCGGCGAGGAGCGCGCCTATCACGAGGTAGCGTCCCATGTCGAAGAATTCGTCACCTGCTACTGTGAGGGCGTGCCTCAGTTTGGCTCCGGTTGGCATATCGTGGATGGACGCGGGGGTTGCTTGGGTTGAGGATGGCAATGTAGTAGTGCGAAGCTCGATCCTGTTCTTGCCTATAGCAAATAGGAGGCCGACGGCGATGGCGACTATGGCCGTTATGGCGTACCTGCCCATGAGCACCGGGCCCCAGCCGAAGGCGGTCCAGGTGCTGAGCACCACGATGGGGTTCATGACGGGGGCGGCAAGGAGGAAGGAGATGCCGACAGGCATGGGCAGGCGCTTGGCGTAGAGCTGGCGCACGACGGGGACGACCCCGCATTCACAAACGGGGAAGAGGAAGCCCGCGAAGGTGCCCGTGAGCACACCCAGGAAGTTGTTGCGGGGCACGAAGCGGACTATGTGCTCCTGCCGTACGAAGGCATCGATCAGGCCGGAGAGGAGGGTGCCCAGGAGGAGGAAGGGGGCGGCCTCGATGAAGAGGCTGAGGAATCGGGTGCTCAGGGTGCTGATGATAGCCCCGAGGTTGGCGCGCCCGCCGAGCATGACCAGCAGCATAATGATGAGCAGGAGCGCTCCTGCCGCTATGGAGAGCCACATTAGCAGGGTGCCGCGCGCAGCTACGTCGGGCTGTGGGTAGTCGTCGAGATGAGGTGCGCTGTCGGTGGCTATGGCTGCGCGAGGGCGGTAGCGCGTGGCGCGCGGGGGCCTGGTCTTTTGCCCGGCGGGCGCACTCTCATCGCGCGTTGCATTAGCCATAGGGATATTCTACCCTAAAGTTGGGAGGTCGGCTAACTTTGACAGGAGCAAGCACGAACCTGTATAATAGCAAAGCATATATTTCGGGGTGTAGCGCAGCCCGGTAGCGCGCTTCGTTCGGGACGAAGAAGTCACAGGTTCGAATCCTGTCACCCCGACACTTATGAGGCATCGAGTCACATCAAGACTCGATGCTCTTTGTTTATATCAACTTGAATAACATTGCAGACTCATAAGAGACGAACGTCATTTATGACCAGTTGGAACTCGCAGTCGAGGAATTTCGCAGCATGACGGCATACGAGCATGCGCGGCAGAAATATCTCGAAATAGTCGGCATAACCTGAGATTGCGGTATTAGTCTTAATTTCTAACGTGATAGTATGTGCCTCACGATCAACTAACACATTGGTCTCCTCGGCGGCTAGATTGACTCGGTCATGTATATCCTGCGTAGCCGGATCAGGATTACGTACTCGGCTCCGATGCACGTCACATTTATCGGCAATCATGACTGCAGCAGTAATTGCGCTGACTACCTCCCCATCGTGCTCATCATGATTACCTACAGCCGAGATAATCCGTAGGATCTCGCCCGTAGACATTCCTAGCTGTCGAAGCAAGTTCCAGGTCAGCCATGAGCTTGATTGAGCGTGAAGATGGCGGTTAACTACATTGCCGGCGTCGTGCAGGAACCCAGCAATAGCCGCTAGTTCGGTCTCACGCTTGGAATAACCAAGTTCTTCAAGGATGCGCTGGGCAGTAGCGCCGGTAATAGTTCCGTGGCGTATACCATGCTCGGTATAGCCTATTACCCCCAACGCTGCATCGGCATACTCAATAACCGCTCTTGTATCCGGGTCCGCCAGCAGTTGTTCGAGTATGAGGCGGTCAGGCTGTGATTCATCAAGAGGCACAACTGTAGTATGGGGCGCTGGTAGTTCGATGCCCATTCTGCCGTTATTGATCTTCTTTCGTCTTTGCTGCATTTGTGTCACCAACTTTCAATGGTTAGATTAAGGTTTTCAATTGGACGCTAACTGTCCGATAAGATATCTTGACATCAACCTGGATATTCTCATATGCTATAGACACAATATATATTGTGGAGCTTTCTCGCTATAAACAGGAGGAAGGTTCATGGACTCCGTTGACCCAAGAAGGAGACAGTTTGAGCGGCGAAGTAGCATTTCCTCCGTGTTTGTGGCTGTTCTCATAGGTGTCGCTTATGAGAAAATGGCTGATCCGGTGCAGGAAGTCATACATAACTCAAGCTTCACATTAGGTAATATATCTCTCATAGTTATCTTCTTCTTTACCAGTATACGCTTCTTCATAGGCAATCTGCTTCATCTTACGAGCGAACGGCTCATGGCCTTAGAGGGTGTGCGCTGGTTGTATGATTTGACGATCATTCTCGTACAGAGCGTTTTGCTGATCTTTCTCGGCGGCAATGCATCCGTAGAAGAGAGTCAAGAATCGCCATTGGGCTTTTTCGGACTGCTGGCTCTACTTTACATAGTCGACGTGTATTGGATAGTCTCGCGGTGGGTATTTGGAAGAATAAGGGGGGGTTGGCGCAGAGAGTTCACTCCCTGGGCATGGGCTATTTTGAACATGCTCTTGATATGCTCGATTGCTGCCACATATCTTGTATCGGGAGATCTCCATAGCGATGTGGCACTATTATGGCTGGGTATCGCCAGTACAATAGCCTTTATTATAGATATCGTGCTGATAGACTACTACAAATTGATGTGAGGTCTGTTCGCTAGCGGATCTTATGCATCGCGCTGTCTGAGTTGGCATGGGTTTGCGTCATACCCTCCGAATCTTGAGTTGGCTCTAAGTGGTTCACTCATCGGTTAGTGGGAGGGATGATTGAATGGCAGAATTCGTGCCAGCAGGATCGCCTGCTAGCCAGGGGATCTCGTCCTGGTCGATGAGGACGGGCATGCGCTCGTGGTGGGTGACGTCGAGGAATTCTTCGTCGGCGGCCTGGGTCAGCATGTAGATGCGCTCCTCGCCGGCTTTGCGGACTACCAGCCCGGCTATGCCTTTGTTGATGGAGAACCACTTACCTTTCTCTACGCCGTAGGATACAGGTATGAGGGCCGGTTTGGGCTTCATGTAGCCCCATTTGCCTTCCTCTATGCTTTCGAGGCGCGCCCAGCCGGTCTGGGGCAGGGGTTTGTTCTTGTCGCGGTTGCCCCAGAGCATGATGCGCGGTGCTTCGTTTGCATCCTCGGTTTCGTTTTCATCGCGCTCCACCAGGACGGGCAGGACAGGCTCGGCCTTTTGCCAGTAGAGGGAACGCACTTCGCCGGTGGCTTCGAACTGCTCCACCTCGGCGGGCGAGTAGAGCTTTTCGAGCAATTCTTTGTACTCTTTTCGGTAGGGGAAGATTACTCCGCCGCACATGGGTTGGCTCCTTTCTGGGGACGATGGACGGTTGTCAGTTGTCAGTTGTCAGTTGTCAG
>JBAURA010000114.1:0-4313 GCA_049580985.1 Chloroflexia bacterium | reverse complement strand
CTGACCCCTGTTGCCTCCTGTTGCGCGTTACAACACCTGTTTGGACCCGTTTTGAGGCACTTTGCAGCCGTTTTTGACCTGATCAACGGTTGTTCACACCCGAATAACTAGCAATTACCGTTTAAGTCGGCAGAGCAGATTCTGGTGCGTATAAACCTAACCTTACATGGAAGTTCCTTAAGTGTAAGGTTAGGTTTGCGGTTTCTAATCCCTAATCCCTAATCCCTAATCCCTAATCCCGTAACCCCTAACGCACAAAGAACTCGCTATTCGCGCTCTGGCTCGACTGGTAGGGCTTGGCGATCACTATCAGGCGGTGGTCGTCTATGCCGTAGGGCCAGCAGGTGATCATAGTGAGCGTCTGGTCGGGGGTAGGGTTCATGTAAGCGGCGTTCTGGCGCTTCTGCTCTTCCGGCACGCCTTCTTCCTTCACGATCACCAGGTCGGTGACGATGTAGACGTACTGGCCCTTCTCGGTGTCGAGCATAACCGTGTCGCCCTTCTGCACCTTATGAAGCTCTTTGAATACCTCGCCCCGGTAGTCCACGTGCCCCGACAGCACGACGTTGCCCACCTGGCCGGGGTTGGCGCTGCCCGCGTGGTGGCCCACGGCGTAGTCGGCTACCTGCCACTCGGTCCTGGCGTCAGCGCCATTCTTGCCGGGGAGCATCTGCCAGGAGACCGGCACAACCTCGGAATCGATGCCTACGCTGGGGATCAAGAGATGGACCGGCGGCGAATTGTCGACCTGCCTGCTGCTGATGGTCAGCCACTGGGTGATACCGGGGCTGCTATTGAGATTGGGTGGAGGGGGTTGTGGCAGCGCGGTGGCGGTAGGCATCACAGCGCCGGCGACTTCCCCGGGATTGATCGTCGTCTCTATCCTCCAGCCATTAGCCGAGGAGTTATCGAGAAATTGCTGGTTGCTCCACCAGTTGTAGCCCTGCCACGCCCCGATGCCGATCAAAAGGAAGAGGCCGGAGATTATGAGGAGGTTACCGGCGAACCGGATGGGCGAAAAGCTCTTGCGTATGCGCCCTTTGCTATCCATCTGCAATTCGTGTGCTTCTGCTAAGTCCATGCTTTATCCATATACTACACGTGATACGTGGCTCGTAATTCGTTCTGCATGTCGGTCGTCATGCGTCCTTCCCAGTATACCATACGAAACAGCCACCCAAATGGGTGCATTAACGTAGCCCGGCGGGTGAAACTCGAGCTAGCTCGATAGAAGTATGCGATTAGATGCCTATGCTACAATATATCCAACTAACCAGGGAGGCCCGAGAGATAAGCAGTACGCAGTACGCAATACGATCTTATGTCACGTATTGATTACGTAGCATCATTGGTGTACAATAGCCCCAATACGCGCAAGCTTTTATTGTTAGCGTTGATCGCGGGGCAGGGAGCTATATGCCGTCAGAAGGGATACAGCGGGCCGACGTAGCCGAGCTGCGGGAGGATGTGGAAAGCGCCATCGCGGACGCTGTGAAACGTCTGCGCGAGATCGAGGCGACTTCCCAGGCCCGGCTGCGCGAAGCGATGACCGAGCGCCAGCACCTGGAGGCGTTCCTGGACGAGTTGCAGTTCCGCGTGCGCGCCATCACCCAGTCGGGCGAGCTTCCGGTCAAGATCACCGGCCCCCTTACCACGGACCAGTTGACAGCGATGCAGGACCAGGAAGAGAACCTGGCCCAGCACAGGGTGGAGTTGCGGTCCGTAAGCGGTGACCTGGACCAGCTTACCAACAGGCTTGGGTGGCTGGTGCACCAGATCGAGAGCGCGGGCGAGTGGGTGCTATCGACGGCGGAGGCGGATGCCGACGCCAACGACGATGCCGGCGACGGCACACAGCAGAGAGATATAGAGTCGCAGCCCAACGCCGGCGAGCAGGTTATGTGGGCGCAGATAGCGATGGGGCAGGAGGCCGAGCGCGCGCGACTGGCGCGGGAGGTGCACGACGGCCCGGCGCAGGTGCTAGCCAACACTGTCATGCGATTGCAATTCGTGGAGCAAATGGCGAAGCACAAGCCCGCAGAAGTGGGCACGGAACTGGCCCGGCTGCGCTCGGCCCTACAGGAGAGCCTGAAGGACGTGCGGCGCTTCATTTTCAACTTGCGCCCGGCCTCGCTCTCTGACGCGGGGCTTATCGCGACCTTGAAGTATTACACGCAGGACTACAGCGAGCAGACGGGGATACCGGTGGAGTTGAATGTGCCGGAGAACCTGGTATTATCATCTAATCAAGAGTTGGTGGTATTTCGCGTGATACAGGAAGCCCTCCAAAACATCCACAAGCACGCCGAGGCGAACGCGGTCACCATAGACGTTCAACAGCGACCCGGCGGTCCGCTCAGCGTGAATATCGTGGACGACGGGCGTGGGTTCGACACCAAGCGCGTTCGCCAGGGCAGGACCGGCAGTTCGGGCCTGGTAAGCATGAGAGAGCGTGCATCGACCGTGGGCGGCACGTTGAAGGTAGAAAGCAGACCCGGCAACGGCACGACCATTACGCTGGTATTACCCATGCCGAAATACTCATAGAGGAGAAGGATATATGGAAAAGATCCGTGTCCTGATCGTTGACGACCACCCACTATTCCGGCAGGGGGTGCGACACACGCTGGAAGCGACCAAAGATATAGAGGTGATCGGCGAGGCCCCCGACGGCCAGAGGGCGATACAGATGGCCGAGGCGCTAGCGCCCGACCTGATGCTGATCGACATCAACCTGCCCGGCCTCAACGGCCTGGAAGTGACGCGCGTGGTGCGCCGCAGGCAGCCGCAGATCGCGGTGATCATCCTGACCGTGTACGAGGACGACGAGCAGTTGTTCAATGCGACCAAGGTGGGGTCGGCGGCCTACTCGGCCAAGGATATTTCGCCCGACCGGCTGCTCGACATCGTGCGCGAGGTGGCCGAGGGGCACTACCCGATCAACGATGCGGTGTTGTCGCGCCCGTTCGTGGCCTCCCGCATGCTGAACCAGTTCCGCGAGCTTGCGTCGGCGGAGGCGGACGGTGGCGAGTCGGTATTCGCGCCGCTCACCACCCGCGAGGTAGAGATCCTGGACTGCATCGCGCGAGGCAACTCGAACAAGGAGATCGCGCGCATTCTGAACATCTCCGACCAGACGGTGAAGAACCACATCACCTCTATCCTCCGCAAGCTGGCGGTGAACGACCGCACCCAGGCGGTGATTTATGCGCTAAGGCACGGCTGGATCAAGATGTCGGACGATTGAGCTTTAGAGTACCAACTCCAACTCTGCGCCGCCAAAAGGGCCTGTCCCGCCAGCGGCCTTCGTAGCTGTAATATAGCAGGCGGTTTTTGAGGTAGGCTTCGTAAATCGTTGTAAGGCGCGCACTATAGAGGTCGAGCGCCTGGGGGTCGCCGGAAAGGTTGGCATGTAAAGCATGGCCGGCTACCATCCCGGCAAAGAGGGCCGTCATGATACCCTGCGAGGAGAGCGGGTCGAAAGAGAGGGCAGCGTCGCCCACCGCGAGCCAGCCTTCGCCGGAGAAGCGTTCGAGGCGAGCGCTTTGCGCCGGGGTAGCTTTAGGAAGCGCCGGCATATTGTAGCCAGGCGCCGTGATACAGTTACCGACGTGCCCGGTCCTCTCGAGCAGTTCCATAAAGCCCCCAGGCGTTAGCAGTGTGGAGGTTGGCAGCAGGTCGGCGTCGCTGTGATAGACGGCCACGCGGCGATTGGATGGTATGCGCGCCGTGTACCACCAGCCATCAGGGGCGGCTTCGATCAGCGTGCGGGAGTCCTCGTCCGGGTTTGGCGCGTCGGGCGCCTGTTGAAATACGGCGTAGATGGCGGTGAGCGCATCGTCGGCCAGTCGGCGCACACCTTGTCTCCGGGCTACCACACAGCGGCGACCGCTGGCGTCGATAAGGCGGCGGCAGTGCATATCGTCCGTGCCTCTCGCACCGAGCAGGCTAAGCCTCCAAAGTCCCATCTCAGGATCCCACTCATACCCCAGCAGCGAGGTCTTATGCCGAACATCGGCACCTGCCTCTCGCGCCTGGTCGCGCAGGAAGGCGTCGAAACGGGCGCGGTCCAGGTGCCAGCCGTGCCCGTTGGGGTCAAAGATGAAATCGGTACTTTGGAGGAACGGCGACCCCCAGGCCGAGAGGGTCCCGTAAGATGGCAGGTGCCCCTCGGCCAAGAAGCGCTCCCCCAGGCCGAGGTCGCGCAGCATCGGCATCGCGGCCGGCGGCAGGCCTTCTCCGATCTTGAAGTCGCCGGCCCTGCTCTTGTCGAGCAACAGCACCCGGCGGGAGGCGCGGGCCAGCACCAGGGC
>JBAURA010000113.1:0-2151 GCA_049580985.1 Chloroflexia bacterium | reverse complement strand
GCTTTGCCCACCCAGACGCCCGGCGGCACGACCTCCACCCCCATGCCTACCAGTACCCGCACGCGCACCCCTACTCGCACGCCCACCCGCACGCCCACGCGCACCTTTACCCCCACGCCTCAACCGACCCAGCCGCCCGGTGCGGGCTGCCAGGTGCTGCCGGCCAACAATATATGGAACCGCAACATCGCCGCCTTGCCCACGCACACTATGTCGAATGCATATATGAACAGCATCGGCCTCGATGAGTCCGTCCACGCCGATTTCGGCTCAGGGGAGTGGGATGGCGGGCCAATCGGCATACCGTTCGTGAACGTGCCCGGCTCGCAACCGTTCGTGCCGATCATCTTCACCGATTACGGCGACGAAAGCGATCCCGGCCCCTATCCCGTGCCCACCAACGCCCCTATCGAGGGCGGACCCGACGCCGACGGCGACCGTCACGTGCTCGTGATCAACCAGGGCAACTGCACTCTGTACGAGATGTTCTACTCGTTCCCCCAGTCCAATGGCTCGTGGGAGGCTTCCAGCGGCGCGGTCTATAACCTGAACTCGAACGTCCTGAGACCCGATGGATGGACCTCCGCCGATGCCGCCGGGCTGCCTATCTACCCAGGTCTGGTGCGCTACGACGAAGTGGCAAGCGGGGCGATCCGGCACGCCATACGGTTCACCGCGCCTGAGACCCAGCGCGCGTACCTCTGGCCGGCTCGCCACTTCGCCAGCGACTCGACCGACCCCAACCTCCCGCCGATGGGCCTCCGGGTGCGCCTCAAAGCGAGCTACGACATCAGCGGCTTCGACCCCCAGATCCGCGTGATCCTCCAGGCGATGAAGGACTACGGCATGTTCCTCGCCGACAACGGCTCCTCCTGGTACATTAGCGGCGCGCCCGACGAGCGCTGGGACAACGACCTGCTCCACACGATGGACGTCCTCTCCGGCAGAGACTTCGAAGCGATAGACGAGTCAAGCCTGATGATAGACCCCAACTCCGGGCAGAGCCGGTAGATAGGGATTAGGGATCAGGGGTTAGGGATGAGGGATTAGGGATTAGAGACCGCAAACCTAACCTCACACTTAAGGAACTTCCATGTAAGGTTAGGTTTATACGCACCAGGATCTGCTCTGCCGACTTAAGGCATATCTTCTCTAATCCCTAACCCCCAATCCCTAACCCCCAATCCCTAATCCCTGGCAGGAAAAGATAAGCCGCTTGATACATACGGCACGACGTGATATGATGGCGTAATCTCTTGGGGATTTGCTACCGTTTCGGCGGTGAAAGGGGCTGCTATGCCTATCGTAGGACAAGAGGCTTATGGCCTGTGGGTGTCAACCACGGGTGTTCATTCCACTGCCACGACCATACAGGTGAAGAACCGCAACACGTTTGCAGAAGTGGCATTAACGAGAGTGAACGACATCTCCGAGGGAGATGGAGTATGGGGCCACGTTGGTATTACACAGATCGTAAGTGATAGTGGCGTCGAGAACTTCAACCCTTATCGTCAAGCGATATATCGCACGGGGATGACCAGCATTACATTTGAGGTATTGGCGTTGAATAGCTTCGCACGGGGGCGGTTGCTCCTTCATTTCTGGTCTTAGAAGTTCAAAGCCACGGAGGTTAAAAGCCATGTTTGATTTCGAATCTACACTCGATGAGCCGCGACCGAAATCGAAATTCTGCGTGGTTTACGATCAGCGGAGCGGCGAAGTAGTCCATATGCACCAATTTATTGGCGACGATACGGGCATATGGGGGCCGGGTGGTAAAGATACCCGTGAGCGCATGGCGCTGGATACTGCCAGAGAGCACGGCGAGGTGGAGCACCACCGTGTCATGCACGCTCCCGCAAATTTTCGGTATAAACCGGAAGCGCGGTATCGAGTTGACCTCAAGTCCGGCAAGCTAAAGGCCGTCCTTAGCTCAGGTCCTTCAGGCCGTGATTCTGTCACTCGTAAGAGCAAGACGCCCTAACGTGGCTTCTGTTTCCAGACGATAAACCCCTCCGAGCCTATTACTCGGCTCACAACTTCGCCGGCTAATAACGCATATTCCTCCTGTTCTTCAAACGTCGTAGGGGCACCCCTCGTGGGTGCCCTGTTCCCATACCGTGATCTCGCCCGAAGAGGGCACCCACGAGG
>JBAURA010000112.1:0-7014 GCA_049580985.1 Chloroflexia bacterium | reverse complement strand
CCAGTGAGCCGTCTATCACGGGCGCGCCGGTGGCATGGCCGGGCCGCCAGGGCACGCCGCCGAAGCGGTCGTCGCGGCGAGTGGCGAACTGCTGGGCGACTTCCTGCTGGTGCGCGCCGAGGATGTTCACCACGAACTTCCCCGCCTCTTTGACGGCGGTGAGGGTGGCCGAGTGCCGGCTGACGCACACGAGGAGCATCCTGGGTTCGAGGGACAGGGAGGTGACCGCGCTGGCTGTGAAGCCAGTGGGCGTGCCGTCAGGCCCCACGACGGTGACGACGGTGACGCCACTGGCGAACGAGCCCATGACGCGGCGGAAAAGGTCTCTTTCGATTGGCATGGCTATGCCTCTGCAATGCGGTTCTTGATTGTGCCTATATTTTCTATCTCGACTTCTACTACGTCGCCTGGACGGAGGAATTCGGGTGGTGTGCGGGCATGGCCCACGCCGGCAGGGGTGCCGGTGGCGATGATGTCGCCCGGCTCAAGGGTCATGCCGAGGGAGAGGTGCTCGATGATCTCGGGGATGTTGAAGAGCATCGAGCCGGTGTTACCATGCTGCTTGACCACGCCATTGACGCGCACTGTAAGCTCCAGATTGTGGGGGTCGGGGATTTCGTCGGCGGTCACGATCCAGGGGCCGGTGGGGCAGGAGCCGTCGAGACTCTTGCCTTTGAAGAACTGGCCGCCGTGTCGCTTCTGGATGTCGCGGGCCGAGAGGTCGTTGAGGACGGTGTAGCCGAAGACGTGTTGCATGGCGTCCTCGCGGCGGATGTTCTTGCCTGCTTTGCCGATGACCACGGCCAACTCGCCTTCCCAGTCGATCTGGGTGCTCACGTGGGGGTCGTAGGGGATGTCGGAGTATGGGCCGGTGATGGCGGTGGGGGCCTTGGTGAAGATGGCGGGGTAGGCCGGCTTGTCGGTGGGCGGGGCTTCGCCGAAGGCGCGGGTCGATTCGGCGGCGTGCTCGGCGTAGTTGCGCCCCAGGCAGAGGACGTGCTTGGGTGGGCGGGGAAGCGGCGCTATAAGCCGGACAGTCGAAACCGGTATGAGTAGTTCATCGGCTACCAGAGATTCTTCGCTGGTTTGGAGCAGTGCTTTAGCTAGATCTAAGCCAATCTCGCTCTCTACAAGTGCCAACAGGTTGAAAGGTGCAGGGAAGTCTACAGCCAGGGCTAATGGCTGCAACTGGTCAGGAGTCAGCTCCATGCCGTACTCCCTGGCTAGCATATCGCTCATTTGCTCCTGGAATTGTTGACCGACATGGCTGTTTTGTATGAGAGTCTGAATAGTCTGACCGCGCTGTTTGTATCTGCTGAACCAGGCGCCGTCCTGCTGTCCTGCCTTCCTTACCTGTTCGGATATGAGCCGTGCTTCTCCACCGATTGTAACGGACATCCACCGAGTGATATCGATGAGGTTATCGCCTTTGATAACGCCTGTATGGCTATTGCCTTCAGCTATTTCGAAAGTTACAAAGCGCATGGCTAACCCTCTTGATGTGGCTATTCTACCTGGCCTGGCCTATCTCTTCGACCGCCGCCGGGTTCTCCAGCGAGGTGATGTCGCCAAGAGGCTCATCGAGGTAGCGGGCGCGGATCACGCGGCGCATGATCTTGGCGTTGCGGGTCTTGGGGAGGTCGGTGACGAAGAGGATCTTCTTGGGCGCGAGGCTCTTGCCTAGCTGGGCTATTATGGCCTCGGAGATCTCTACGCGGAGGCTGTCGGAGGTATCGACGCCTTTGCGGACGACCGCGAAGACCACGACCGATTCGCCCTTTAGCTCGTCGGGCACGCCGATGGCGGCGGCTTCGCTCACGGCGGGGTGGCTGACGGCGGCGGATTCGACTTCGGCGGGGCCGAGGCGCTTGCCCGCCACCTTGATCGTGTCGTCGGAGCGGCCCAGGATGTACCAGTAGCCGTCCGCGTCGATTTGCGCCCAGTCGCCGTGCACCCAGAGGCCGGGCACGCGGGAGAAGTAGGTGTCGGTGTAGCGCTGGGGGTCGCCCCAGAAGCCGCGCGTCATGCCGGGCCACGGCCCGCGTATCGCAAGCTCGCCTACCGCGCCGCGCACAGGCTGTCCCCGGTCGTCCACCACGTCGGCGGCCATGCCTGGGACGGGCGCGTTGAAGGAGGCGGGCTTGAGCGGCAGGAGGGGGTTACAGCAGAGGATGCCGCCCGAAATCTCGGTGCCCCCTGAATAGTTGATGACGGGGCAGCGTCCACCGCCGACCTTGTTGAAGTACCACCACCAGGGGTCGGGGTTCCACGGCTCGCCGGTGGAGCCGAGGAATTGTAGGGAGGAGAGATCGTGTGTGTCAACCCAGTGGTCGCCCTGGGCCATTAGGGAGCGTATGGCGGTGGGCGAGATGCCCAGGTGGGTGATGCGGTGCCGCTCGATCATGGCCCACACGCGGTCGGGTGCGGGGAAGTCGGGCGTGCCGTCGTACATGAAGAGGGTCGCGCCCAGCATAAGCGCGCCGCTGATGGCCCACGGCCCCATCATCCAGCCGATGTCGGTGTACCAGAAGAGGATGTCGCCGGGCTGCACATCAAAGCCGTGGGCCATGTCCTGCGCGCCTTTGACCGGGAAGCCGCAGTGGACGTGCTGCGCGCCCTTTGGCTTGCCGGTGGTGCCCGATGTGTAGATGATCATGTACAGCTGCTCGGCGTCGGTCTGCACGCTGTCGCACTCCGGCGATTGCGCTTCAACTAGATCGTGCCACCACACGTCGCGTTCGGCGTGCCAGGGGGTTTCGCGGCCCACCCTCCTGTGCACGATCACCTTCCGCACGCTGGGCGAGATATCGGCGGCGGCGTCGGCGACTTCTTTCATGGCAACGGGCTTGCCACGGCGCGTGAAGCCGTCCGCGGTCACGATCACTTTGGCCTGGCAATCGGTCAGGCGGGAGGCGACGGAGGGGGCGGCGTAGCCGGAGAAGATCGGGATGAAGATAGCGCCGATCTTGCCGCACGCCAGCATCGCAATGGCGACTTCGGGCGTGAAGGGCATGAACAGGCCGACGCGGTCGCCCTCCTCCACACCCAGCGAGCGGAGGCCGTTGGCGAAGCGGCACACCTCGGCGTGCAATTGGGCGTAGGTGAAGGTGCGCACTACTCCCTCCTCGCCCTCGAAGATGATGGCCGGCCGGTCGCGGTCCGCGCCGGTGGCGCGCTTGTCGAGCGCGTCGTGGACGTAGTTGTATTTGGCGTTGGTGAACCACGTCGTCCACTCCCATCCCTTCGAGGTGTCCATGACCTGCTCGTAAGGTTGGTAGAACTGGATGTCAAGGTCTCGAACGGCGGCGTCCCAGAACCATTCAGGCGAGCGCGCGGCGCGGTTCAGCAACTCCCCAAAATCGTCGATGCCGTGCTGGTGCATAAAGGCGCGCAGGCGCGACCTCTCCAGGTAGGCAGGTGTTGGCCGCCATGCGATCCCAGGGCTGAGAGGATCATCCCGCCCATAAGGGATGCCGGTAGCCTCAGGGGAAGATGGGTTGGAAGGGTCGGTCATGGGAATTTCGGAATGCGGAATGCGGAATAACGGATTAAAGGCCATCTATAGGCTGAGTGTATGTGTGCTGGTAAGGCCTATTATAACCTTGCCTATTGATGACGACAAATAGTAACGTTAATCGTGAACTCTCTTCTCCAATTCCGCATTCCGCATTCCGCATTCCGAAATTCCCAATCCCCCGCCTCCCGTTTGACGTGCGCGTGCGCGAGGGGTACAATAGTGAGCGTACACCAGGACGAACGAAACGAGGCTGAATACGCTTTATGAGTGAAAAGGAACAGGACGAGAACCGCAAGGAGACCTTGCGGGCGGTTGCACGCGGTTATGTGCAGGGGGTTGGATTCCGGGTCTTTATCCGCAGCCGTGCATGGGGTTTGGGCGTACGAGGCTACGTGCAGAATATGCCCGACGGCACGGTGAACGTGGTAGCGGCAGGCCCGCACGCAAGGCTCCAGAAGCTGCTGGACGAGATCTGGCGTGGGCCGGCGGGCGCGCACGTTATGTCGGTGGAGACCGATTGGACCGAGGGAGAGGCCACCGGCCTATCCCCCCACTTTGAGGTAAAACATTAGTGGCAAGCGAGGCGCGCACCGGGCAGGATGCGCCTGCCGCCACCAATACCCCGTCCATGGTCGTAGAACGGAGCAGACAGGTATGGCTCGTCCTTACCGTCTGCTTGTTTGCGTTCCTGGCGGTATGCGCGCTTTCGTCCTATGGCGTTATAAGCTTTCTGGGCAACGTGGCCGTAGCAAAAGGGGCCAGCATGGAAGCGCCACAAGCGCAGTCATGGGCGGTATTGCGGCGTGGCGAGCGTGACGTGGTGCAGGTGTCGGGCAGCAGGTTGCTGGAGGAAGGGGATACTGTAATCGTCGGTAATGAAGGCAAGGGCAACATACGATTATTCGATGAAAGTGTTATCGCGATATTCCCCAACACGCAGATAAGATTGGACACCTTACGCACTAATGAGTTCTTCGGGCGCGCCCAGGAAGTACGTCTTATGCTTGAGCGCGGCACGGTGCGGGTAGCCAGGGGTGCCCAGCAACAACCATCATCTCAATATATTGTGGCAACCGCTTTTGCAGAGGTAGATATCGAGCCGGATGCCAGGGTGCGCTTCACTATAGAAGCGGGCGAAAACGGTCTCACACAGGTAGTGGTCGAGTCGGGACGGGCCACATTCCGCTCGCTTGGCAGAGAGATCGAGCTTGGCCCCAAGCAGATGGCCTGGGTCAGTAGCACAGAAGAGCCCCAGGGGCCGTTGGTCGCCGAGAAAGACCTGGTCAAGAACAGCAATTTCACCGAAGGTCCGACCAGCTCGGTCGAAGAGCTTGAGGAAGGTGGCCTGGGTGTGGCCGGCTGGCAGCCGATACGAGATGAGGGCGCACTACCTGTGCCTGCCGGAAGCGTTACAATAACGGACGAATTGGGCTTGCGTGCCGCGCGCATCATTTACCAGGGAGGCGAGACCCAGTTCCCAAGGGTAGGTATCGTGCAGGTGATAAACGAGCCTACCGAGTTCTACAATACAATCGAATTGACCGCCACGGTGAAACTGGTGGAGCAGGAGCAGGCCGTGCGCGGGCCCGGTGGCGACCTGTATCCACTTATTGTTAAGATCGTGTATACCGACTCGGAAGGGGTGCAGCACGAGTGGCGGCGGTCCTTCTATATCGTGGGCGATGACGAAGACCTGACAGACCTGGGCCGCGTAAAGCTGCCGGTCGGCAAGTGGGAATCGACGGGCGAGATACGCCAGATAAGGCAGGCGAGCGCCGAGGCCGACGGCAAGACCGAGGTGGTGCAACTCAACGCCGAGCTATTCATGTTGAAATCGGCGGGCAGCAACCCCGACGTGGCCGCGATAAGGACTATAGAGCTATATGGCTCGGGGATAGGCTTCCAAAGCTGGGTCACCGGCATCTCGCTATTGGCCCGCTAGCAAATTCGGCATGCCGGGCGCGGATCGATCTTCAATAGGAGGGACTTTTGAGCAAGATAGCAGTCATTGGCACAGGCTATGTGGGCCTTGTGACGGGCACCTGCTTTGCCGACCTGGGCAACGACGTTGTGTGCGTGGATGTGATACAGGAGAAGGTCGACAAACTGAAGCAAGGCATCTCCCCCATATATGAGCCTGGGCTGGAAGAGGTCATCCTGCGTAACCTGAAGGCAGGCAGACTCCATTTCACGACCGACTACGCCGAAGCGCTGGAGGGTGTGAAGGTAGTGTTCATCGCGGTGGGCACCCCTGAGGCGGAAGACGGTTCAGCCGACATGAAATACGTGCAGCAAGCGGCCTGCTCTATCGGCCAGTGGGCACCGGGCAGGAGCGAGGAGCCGCTGATCATCGTCAACAAGAGCACGGTTCCTATAGGCACGGGCGACCTGGTGGGACAACTGATCAGGAAGGAATGCCCCAAGGACTTCCGGCTGGCGGTCGTATCGAACCCGGAGTTCCTGCGCGAGGGGCAGGCGCTGCTCGACTTCTTGCACCCCGACCGCATCGTGCTTGGCTCGGAGGAGCGATGGGCGGGGGAGGAAGTGGCCGAATTGTACGAGCCTTTGAACGCCCCGGTGATGGTGACGGATCTGCGCACAGCCGAGATGGTGAAGTACGCCTCGAACGCCATCCTCGCCACCTACATCTCATTCATCAACGAGATCGCCCTGATCTGCGAGAAGATGGGCGCGGATGTGAAGGAAGTGGTGCGCGGCATGGGCTACGACAAGCGCATCAACGCGCAATTCTTGCAGGCGGGCGTCGGCTTCGGTGGTAGCTGCTTCCCCAAGGATGTGAAGGCCCTGGCGCACATGGCGGAGAAGGTGGGCACGACCCCCTTCATCCTCAACTCTGTGCTTGACGTGAACAAGAACGCGCGCGACATCTTCACCGAGAAGATCGTGCGCATGCTGGGCGGCAGCGTGCGTGGCAAGTGCATAGGCGTACTCGGCCTGTCGTTCAAACCCGACACCGACGACATGCGCGAAAGCCCCGCGATTGACATTATCCAGGGCTTGCAAGCCAGGGGAGCCGAGGTGCAGGCGTTCGATCCCGTGTCGAGGGACGCGGCCCATGCGTACCTGGATGGCGTGGTCTATTGCGACGATGCGTACGAAGCGGCGACCGGCGTGGACGCGCTGGTGCTGGTGACCGCCTGGAACGAGTTCAAGCAGCTCGATATGGAGCGCCTGCGAGGGATCATGCGCGGTTCGGTGTTCGTCGATGGGCGGAACATCTACGACCCTGACGAGATGCGCGAAGCCGGATTCAACTACGCCGGCGTGGGGCGCTGAGGCCACGCTATGACGGACGAGCGCATGCCTTCACCTAGCGAAGCTACGGGGCTGCCAGCCTGGATCGCGGGCGGCTTGCTCGTGTCGGATGCGCTCGACGGCTGGGTGCAGTGCGGCGTCGATCTGGTAGAGATCGACAGGATCGAACAGGCGGCCTCACGCTGGGGCGCGCGCTTCCTCGACCGGGTGTGGACCGGGCG
>JBAURA010000111.1:0-4004 GCA_049580985.1 Chloroflexia bacterium | reverse complement strand
CCCCTTCTCTGTAGCGTGCGGGCGAACTGTATATCTTACCGCGTGATCACCAGGGTCACGTTTTGCGAGTGGGTGATGGAGCCGCTCGTGCCGGTGACTGTGAGGACAAACGTGCCCGTAGGACCTCCCCTTTCGGCACTGATCGTCAGGGTAGATGTGCCCGTACCGCCGGACGATAGAGTCACCGACCCTGGATTGAACGAGCCTGTAGTCTTGGAAGGCAGGCCGCTCACCGACAGGTTGACGTTGCCGCTGAACCCGTTGAGCGAGGCCAGGTTGACGGTGTATTGCGTGCTGCCTGGGCGCACCACCGTAGCGCTGGAAGGGTTGACGCTAAGGCTGAAGTCGGGGGCACCGGGGTTGGGCGTGTTGGTAGCCGTGGGTGGGATAGAGGTGGGCGTGGGTGGAGCCGGCGTAGCGGTGGGCACCGGTGCGCCGCCGCAGCCGGGGAACTTGAACGAGCCAATGCGCGTGCGCCAGGGGGCGCCGCCGGTCGTCTGGATGTACTCAGTCGTCATCCAGAAGGTGCAGTCGTCGGTGGGGTCTATCGAGATGTCCGCATAGTCACCCCAGCGCGAAGCCGTGCCGGTTTGCACGCCGCTGCCGGCCATCAGGGTAGTCTCACCCTGGGACATCTGCCCCAGCGGGTCGCTCGCCAACCGCCCTGTATATCTTATGCCCGGAAACACGCTGCTGGATGATACGCTGAATACCATCCCCATGTTTCCGCTACCGTCCATCGCCACGCTACCCATCCACCTGTGGGTGCTGTCGGGCGCATACGTGCCCTGCTGATGTACCGTGGTTGTCCCGTTCGGATTGCGCACTTCGTACCAACGCACCCCGGCTAACCCACCCCCGGCGTTGACCGTGTGATTCACCACCAGCGCCTCGTGGGAGCCGAAGTTGCGGTAGGCCAGGCGGAACATCAGCCGGTCTCCGATAGCATCGAGGCCAACGCTGGTGCCGGGCTGCGGGATACAGCTACGCGTGCCGGCGCAGAGGGTGCTGTAGGCGGCAACGGGAAGGTTTGTCGGACCCGTGAAGGTGGTGTTGCCTGGGTTCGCCCAGTCTACGTGGAACTTCCACATCTGTAAGGCGCTGGAGCCACGCGCCATGAAGAAGTTTGGCGAGCCTGCGGGGGGCAGGGCCGCGCCGTCGAGGTCAGACGGCAGGAGCGTGCCGAAGCTGCTGCTCAGGTTGAACCGCTGGAACGTGGCGGGGCTACCGACAAGCATAGCCGCCCGGTTGAGCACTATGGCGCTCGGCCCCTGGAAGGAGATAGTTCCGAAGCGGTTAGCCGCCAGGTAATAGCCGTCCGGCCACACGCCCAGGTGCGGGTAGTCGTAGAAGATAGAGGTGTCGAACTGGAAGAAGTACCTGTGGTACGAGCCGGTCGGGTCGGGCGACGTGGAGATAGCCACGCACTCGCCGTATGGGCTGGCCGAGGTGAACTGGGAAAGGAGCCAACGGTCCGCAATCGAGTCGTACAGGACCACCGGGTCGCCGTCGTTGCGGGTCTGGCAAGGACCGCCGAAGCCGGACCAGATGGTGTTCGAGTTCACAGGCCCGTACAGCGACCCACCGCTCTTGTTGAATACCTGGAGCGACAGGTTCACCATCTGCACGTAGTGGTTAGGGCCTACATCCCCGTTCGTATCGGGCGGGTAGACACCGTTGCGGTTGTTTATACCCTCGAAGTTGGCCGAGGGTGCCGGTATACTGAACGGCGACCCGCCAAAGCTCCGTTGCACTACGGGGTCGATAACATCCGGCATGGGCTTGTTCATGCCATCTTCGCCGCGCGGTTCGGGCATCTCCCGGAGGCTCGTAGGCTTTTCGTAAGGCACGGGGGGTATGTCGCGCAGCGCCGGCGATGTATCGTTATAGAGAGATCTCCCCACAACGAAGGCGGGAGATGTGTCCTTGACAGCTTCCTGTCCTGAGGGCGCATAGCCCACGGAGGAGAGCATCGGGGCCTCTACTTTGGTATCGGCCAGGCCCTGGTCCTGAGGCGCGCCCAGCCAGGCGCTCATCTGAGCAACCAGGGCTACCAACAGCAAGACTACGCCCGCCAGCATAATTCGGTTACGCAGGTACTTCCGCATATTGTCCCTCCCTTTCTCTCATTCCTACCGACTCGCTTGCCAGGCAAAATAAAGGGCACACATAAGACCACTACGAAACCGGACCACAAGAGATGGCCGAGGTTCCATGCGCAGGCAAACAAATCCCGCGAGACCAACCCTAAAACGCCCTGGGCCTGGTCGCCGGCCGTATGGCCCTACCTTACTTCAATATTCCGGCATCTTCCCGGCCTGGTAACAATCATTAAAGCCGGAAAGAAGGTATACAGAGTATATACTTTTCGGCACCAAGATCGCAAGTGCCTGAGAGAATCCACTTAAGGTGTGGTCATTGTCGGTTGCAATAGCCGTAGGAACGGGCACGGGAACCTGTCCTTGCGGGAGAATTACTATTCCGCCCCAGGCTCCAGCCTGAGCGCGGCACGCTCGCGCCGCAGGAGCAGGGGCGCGGCGATCACGGCAGCGAGCAGGCACAAAGCACCCGCCACGAGCGGAGGCGCGAGCAAATCGTAGAAATCGGCCAGGAGGCCAAAGAGGAGCGGGCCAGCCGCGTAGCCGATAGAGCCCGCAAGGTTGAAGCCGCCCATCGCTACCCCGCGCTGGCCCGGCCCCGCATAGTCACCCACCAGCGCGATAGATGGTGGGTAAAGGACGGCCCCGCTAAGCCCGCCAATCGCCATGACGACGTATAGCATCTCGGCGGACACCCGGCCCACGAGCATCAGCATCAGCCCGTAAACGACGGTGCCCAGCAACATGGGGCGCACCCGGCCCAATCGGTCCGAGATCACCCCACCCAAGGGGGAGAAGAGCGCGAAGCCGGCCAGGAATACCGATAGATAGATCCCGGTCTGCGAGGGCTTCAACCCGTATATCTGCGCGGCGAGGATGGGGAACTGCCCGACGAAAAAGCCCACCGTCAGCCTGTCGAGCATCGAAAAGCCATAAGGTATATACAGGCGAGGGTTGCGTCTCAGCCCGGCCAACGCATCCTTCAAGGAATAGGCGCGGCTAAGGCTCGGCGTATCTCGTATTAGCAGGAATACCACCACCGACATAGTGAGCAAGAGCACGCCGCCCATCACAAAGGGCACATCATAGCCCAGCCTGTCGGATAGCACCCCGCCCAGGGGCGCGCCGACGGCGTTACCAATGAGCATACCCAGCGTGAAGATCCCCAGCGTCATGCCGCGCTTGGCCCTGGGGGCCATGTCGAGGGCCATAGTCATCAGCATGGAAACGACGGCGATGCTGAAGGAGCCTTCGATGAACCGAGCCAGGTAGAGGAGCCAGATGTTGGGCACATACGGCATGATCAAATACATGATCCCCTGCCCCACCAGGCCCATGAGCAGCAACGGCTTGCGCTTCCCTTGTCTGTCCGACAGCGCGCCCCACAGGAATGCGAACGGTATATAGGCGGCGAAGTGGAAGGTGCTGAACAGCCCCTTGGCCGTCTTCTCCAACTCAAGGTTAGCCCCGCCGTCGGGGAGCAGCCTGCTCACGAACTCGTCAAGCTGGGCTACAGGCAGGGTGAGGGTGAACATCGCTACCAGCATCACCCCCGCCAGCATCAGCAACTGCCTAAGGTTCAGTTTCTCCGGTTCCACCGCCAGGCTCTCGCTCGTCTTTTGCATTCTGCTATTTATCCAATCTGCTAAGGCTATCTATAACCACGAACATTAAACACTATATCAGGTTACCGAAACACCTTCAATTAATGCTGCATATAAATAGGGGACGCGAAACGCGAAACGTGAAACGTGAAACGCGAAACGTAACTGCGTCATGCGTCATGTGTCACCGGCGGATGAATAAAGATAGCAAAAGGCCAATAAGAAACCGACCTAATCCCCTTTGTCATTCTGAACGAAGTGAAGAATCCGGTTGGGGTAGATTCTGTTTGTAACCGTAGAT
>JBAURA010000110.1:0-5744 GCA_049580985.1 Chloroflexia bacterium | reverse complement strand
ACCCCGCGCCGCGCTGCTGGTGCGCCGCCCGAAGTGGGCCCGCCGGCTGGTGGGCGACCACGTGGTGAAGAAGCTGTTGCCCGGCCCGTCCAAGAGCCGGATGTGACGCGACCGCGAACGACGGAAGAACCTGCGCCGACTCGGCCACGCGAGGAGGGTGTTGAACCGGGTACGCGGCCACCTGAAGAAGGCGCCGAGCCGAGTGGGCGGCCACGCGGTGACCTGGCGGATGAGGGCGAAGTGACGAGACCGCCGACACGTGAGGGATCCACGCCGGAACCCGGTCGTGTTCGTGCGGAGTCAGAGATCGACATTGGTGGTACGACGCACACGCTGAAGCTCGTAGAGACTGGGAACGGTCCGGTTCTCACCATCTGTACCAATTGCCGGAGAATCATCACTTACATCGATGAAGCGGCCGCAGTGTCTGGACTTCCGCCCCTGGTTCAGGCCCGGCTCGCAGAACTGAGGGTGCGAGTCGAGAGAACGGAAGTTAATCTCCGCTCGGGCAAGGCGCCCAATGACGTAAATACGATGCGCAACATGCTACGTCTCATGGATGAGGTTGATTTCATGGTTCCACGAGACCTCGAACCAGCCGCAGTGAGACGGCCGACCGAGAACTTCAGCGCTCTGACCGACAATCCTGAAGTCGCTAGGAGAGCTGCGGAACTCTACGGTGACATCTACGCCGGACTCCAGGGATCGCGGCAAGAGATGTTCCGCGGTAGCGAACAGAGGCGGCAACTCAAGACCGAACTGGCCAGCGAAGCAAGGGCCAGGGCCCTCCAAGCAGCGCGTGCAGAGGTGGAGGCGGGCATGTTGCAACCTCAGGCCTTGAAGCCTGGAGAACCAGCACGAACCACAATTAATCCAACCACCGACTTTCCGATGGGCTTCCGTGACCGTGCGGGCTTCGAAGCGTTTTCAGGCGACCTAAACTCTCAGGTCAGGGCGATCGATCCACAGGCCGACCTCGTGCTCCAGGGTAGCTCCTTAACAGGACGGCGGTTCGAGCGCTCCGTCGACTTTGGGAGCACGGGCGAGCCCTTCGATATCGGTCGAATCAGTGACTATGATGTGGCGATTGCTTCCGATAGGCTGCATGCTCTCGCCGAGAGTCAAAGAATCCCACTTGGAGAAGACGCGCTTACTCCGCAGCAGATTGAAAGTCTAGGCTTGGGGGCTTTCTACAGGGAAGCGCAGGCGTCCGCCCTCCGGCGAACGGGGATCGCACATCCAGTCCATTTCAAGTTGTACAGAAAGGGTCAAGTCCAATCGCGCGGGCTGGAATTGCCACTCCCATAATGAGGTTGGTGTCCAATGAAGCAACTCTACATGCGATTAGATATTGGTTTTGCGACAGGTGACCTTTCGGCCGTTGCCGCCATGGTAAAACGTTGGCTTGGACAGGAACTTGAGAGTGACGACGACCTAGATCTCGGAGGCCACTTTTTCCGTTACTTCCCAGATCCCCTCCCTGAGGTCGGTCTCTGCGGTGTTCGCGTTCGACAGAATCACGTCGAGGGTTTGGGATGGCGGCTGAAGCACCGTCAAGAATTGCTGGTGTGTGCGGAGGTGGAGGTGTGCGGGCCTGAACTGCTGGTGCTCGGCCGGATGGCCTCACGTGCGGGTACTCTCTGGGGCGACCGCGCCTCGGTTGCAGAGTATGTCGTAACTCGCTCGCCGTTCGATGTGGAGGACCCGGTCTTACCTCGAGCCCACTTCGTTCAGTTTGGTCCGGACAACCGACCAGTGCCCGGATACCCCGAACTCTTTTGCACCCTCACCTTTGGGTTCGAAACCGAAGACCTCGCGGTGGCCGGCGCGATCGCCGGCGAATTGCTGGTGTCGCCCCCCGTCGAACACGAATCCGGAGACCTTGGTGGCCGTTATGTGGAGGTCACCGGGACAACCCGCACCGGCTTGGTTCGACGTAATCAGATCTCGCTTGTCCACTGGCTGTATCCTCGCCATAAGCACCACACTCTCCTTCTTGATGTGACTTGGCGGACCCCCAACCTGCTGGAGCTAGGCGAGACGGCTATGCACATGGAGGACGGCGTTGCGGGGCGGCTCTCGCTTATCGGGTACCGCGTGGTCGGCGATCTCGTTCGGGATCGAGTACCACGTCTTCTAAGTTACGAGGTTGGGTGATGAGCAACGAGCCAGGTAATGTGGTGTTCGACATAACCGACGACATTTCGCCGACCAGCGACCTCGCCCTTGCGCTGCATCTATGCCAATAGGTCACGTGTTTGCATGAAAGGAGGCTTTGCTGATGATCATCTACCCCGCTGACCAATTGCGGAATCTTGTCCATCGTCGTCAAACGGCGCGCAATCTCGTTTTCAAGGGAGCAGACCTGCGGGGTATTCAACTTTCGGGTTTGCGTGCCGATGGTCTCGATCTAGAGGAGGCCGATCTCCGCGAGAGCTCCCTAATAGAGGTGAAGTGGAAGGGCTGCATCCTTCGCGATGCGCTCCTCGATGCCGCGGATTTCACGGACGCCGTCCTCAGGTTGTGCGATTTCGATCAGGTGCGCGCCACTGACGCGATATTCGTGCGAACTCGTCTCGAGAACAGTACCGCGTGCGGGGCTCGGTTCGACCGTGCCGATCTCACGGGAGCCTCGTTGATCGACACGGATTTTTCCCGCGCCAGCTTGCGTGGCGCGAACCTGGAGGGCGTCTCGGCGTCGGGTGCCCATTTTCGTGGTGCCGACCTGCGCGGGGCGCGCCTCCAAAACGCTGAACTCGTCGATACCGATCTGCGGGGTGCCGATTTGACTGACGCCGACCTGCACGGGGCGAACCTGAGCGGGGCCGATCTTCGCGGCGTAGTGGGGTACGATCCCGCATTGCAGAAAGAGGACAGCCAGTGGGGCGAGCTTCCCCCGGAAATGAGGGACCTCTCGGAGACGATGACACCCATTGTGCTTGAGGTGCTGCGAACAGCCGGGCGACGTGGCGCCATAGATGCCAAGACGGCAGAGCGCTTGATCGAGCAGGCTGCTCGGCGTCAAAGCGCGTCGCCCCGCAATGCCCCCAGCGCCGATACTATGAAAGCTGTCTCGCAGGTCCTGGACGAACTCGGAGACAATGTCCTTCCGGCGCTGATCGGTGCCCTCCAGCAGCCGAACGAGGGGGAGCCGCCCCCCGAAGTCAAGGCCATGATCTTACGACTCCGAGAAGCGTTGTCGCTGGATGAAACAGCCTCCGCGGAAGACGTCCTTTCGCGGCTCGTAAATGGGATTGGGCGTTCGCTACACTTTCCTTAGAATGGAGTAGCTCTACCATGCACAAAAGACGCTCTAAGCGCGCTCGCCGTCGCCGCCCGGAAGAGCTGGCGGCGGAGCCTCAGGTTGCGTCACCGATGGCGCGAAACGAGCGCCATGGGCCACTCTACAACGCCGGCCCAGTCCATGAGTTGCTGCCTCGTCTTCAGTCCAACTCGGCGACAGGACACCATAACTCGCAGTTGGCGGGGCGGGCGGATTCCGCTCCCACCGAGCAGGAGCAAGCCATTTCACCATTGAACGGCTCCGCTACCGAATCGCAGCGTCAGCCAGGCCTGAGGCCAACTCCCAGGCCGGCGCAGGAATTGCTACCTACCTTGGAAGGCCGGGGCGAGCCGGAACATGCTGTCGCCTTCAACCAACGCGGGCCATTGCGGCTGCAGGGCCGTACCGACGCCACCTTCGACGGTGGGCAATTCCATACCGAGAACGTTACCGTCCGGCAGGGACGCGGTTGCGACGACTGCGGGGACTGCATACGCGCCGCAGGCACGCTCGTGGCGACATATTCGGTTTCCACCACCGTCACCCTGCCCAGCGTGTCTGACTTCCCGGGCCTGACCCATTGCCAGCAACTCCGTGTCCAGCAAGCGATCCAAAACGTTCTCTCACCCCACGAGCAGCAGCATGTTGGAGCTTTTCGCAGATACAACGGAACCACCCGACGTGCCTTCGACCTGACTATTTGTCGTAACCGGTTCGACAGCGCGATCCAGTCGATGTTCGAGTCGGAGGAGCGCGCTCGTCGCCAGGTAGCCCAGGCGGCATCCGACGCCCTTGACCACCCCCCCTTTCACTTTGACGTGGATATCGACTGCCAAGAGCCCCAGCAGCCTCGTCGCCGGACGACCGGCGTTGCCGAGCTGCCTCCGGCGGAAGAACAGCCGGTATGATCTGGGGCTGAAGATCACGCCCGCCCATTCCAGAGGAATACAAGATGAAGACCGAGATTTCGTATCAGATACCGCCTGGAGAAATGCACAAATTGACGGTCATCGTGAAGGATCGGCTGGAGAAAATTCAGGCGAGATGGATGCACGGTGGTTTTTATGAGACGCAACGACACGGCATGTTGAATTACGTTTATCGAAAGTTCCGGGGCGGCACTTTCATCGACATTGGGGCGGCGATTGGCAATCATAGCCTCTTCTTCGCCACTTGCTGCAAGGCCGATGTGGTCTATGCTTTTGAGCCTGTTCCGGCACTGTTCGAACATCTGGTACAGAATATCGAGGTAAACAAGCTTCATAGCATTCGTGCGATGAACGTTGCTATTGGTGAAAAGGCCGGCCAGGTTGGACTGATACCGTCGAACGTTGCCCCTGAGCGCGGTGGTATGTTAATGACCAGAGTGAGCGAGTCTGGATCAGGGGTGCGGATGGAGCGGTTAGATGAAGTTTTGAGAGCGGAAAGGTTCGAAGAAGTCAAGTGTATCAAGATCGATGTGGAGGGCTATAACCTGCCTGTTTTGAAAGGGGCCAGGGAGACGATTACCACTTACCACCCCGCCATTTTTTGTGAGTGTCAGACCGTCGAACAGTTTTCGGAGGTCGATGAGTATCTCACAAAGTTAGGCTACAAAGTATGGAAGATCGATGGCAAACCGTTTGTTATGAATCATACTCCCACATACTTGTGGGAATACGAAGAGGAAGTGGATATTACAATCCTTATCACGACATACAACAGACCCGGTGAATTGCGCCGCCTGGTGAAGGGTCTGATTGCAGATGCCGGACAGCTTAAGGTCCTTTGCAAGGTGTACAATGATGGGTCCGAGTTGTCCTATGAAGGCATGCCCGCTGGTAACGAGACATTCAAAATTGAATATATAGGCGTGCAGTCGCATCATGGGAAAACTGATTATTGGAAATTGATCAACCGGATTTTCCAGGACCTTCGAGCTACGAAGTCGCGATTCTATATTCACCTTCCGGACGACGTACAGGTAAAACCCGGTTTTTTGGGTCATGCTATTGATACCTATCAATCCATTACCGATCCCAGGAAGATTTGCTTGAACCTTTACCTGGACAGCTTCAGGATCGGGAAAGCTTGTTGGACGAAAATACTTCCAAAAATATGCAGATTTGGTGCGAAAAATGTGTTCAGGATAGGCTGGGTCGATATGTGTTATCTCGCTGATAGAAGGTTCTTTGAGGAGCTTGATTATGAAATCAAGCCGATCCCAATCGTTAGATGGCAGAATAATCCGAAGCGAAGTTCGGGCGTCGGGATGCAAATTTCGGACAGGTTAAGGCGATTCTCTATGTATCAAGTCAGGGATTGCTTTCTAAGTTCCGCGGAAATACCGTCTCGTATGCATCCACACAGGCCGCTTCATGAAGATCTATCCATTGCCCAACTTGATCCGATCATATGTGGAGTCGCTTCGATACCGGAAAGATCGGAGAATTTGAGGCAGACCATCGAGTCGATACTGCCG
>JBAURA010000109.1:0-9125 GCA_049580985.1 Chloroflexia bacterium | reverse complement strand
AAGAAATCGCACCTCATATGAGGTGCGATTTCTTTTGGAAGGAGCCCCTCCCCTTGCGGGGAAGGACGCTCCACCAGGAACTCCTTACGGGGTACAGTTGGGGAAGAAGGTGTTGCTCACGATCTTCGCAACCTGCCCCCTGGTGGCGTCCATTGCGGGGCGGAAGTAAGGCTTGTTGCCGGGGCCGCACGGCTCACCTGTGCCGCCACAGGCATACCCGTTCATGATGCTCCGCATCGCGAGGCGCTCGATGTACATGTAGAAGGTGCTGCCGGTAGGCACGTCCTGGAAGGTCTGGCTCGCGGGTGTGTCGTTGTAGCCCGCCGCGATGGATACGATCTTGGAGATCTGTCCGCGTGTGGCGTTGTTGCCTGGGCGGAAGGTGCCGTCTTCGTAGCCGCCTACTACTCCGTGCATAGCCACTCGCTCGATGAAGGTGTAGAAGGTGTGGTCAGGAGCCACGTCCGAGAAGGTCTGGCCGCCCACGGTGTCGTTGTAGCCCGCTGCGTTCGACACGATCTTGGCGAGCTGGCCGCGTGTCACCGTGTTGCTTGGGCGGAACGTGCCGTCCGAGTAGCCGCCGATGATGCCCTGGCAGACGAGGCACTGCACGAACTCGTAGAAGGTCGAGCCTTGCGGTACGTCGATGAAGCCTACTTCGCAGGGGTTACCCGCGGGCTGCACCACCACCCAGCCGGTCATGAACGCGCCGTGCACTACGCAGTAGTACTCATATGTGCCGGGCGTGTTGAACGTGTACTGCCAGGTCTGGTTCAGGCCGAAGTTGCCGCTATCGAAGGAGCCGTTCACGTCGGTAACTGTGTGTGGGTCGTTGTCAAGGTTGGTCCAGCGCACTGTTGTGCCGGCCTGTACGGTAACTGTAAGCGGGTTGTAGGCATAAGCCTGGATCGCTACGTTCACTATGCCGGGCGGAGGCTGGACAGTCCTGGTGGCCGTAGCCTGTGCCGTACCGGTGGATTGCGCTGTGCCTGTGGACTGCGCGGTGCCGGAAGGTTGGGCTGTGCCCGTGGGCAGGCTAGTCACCACCGTGACCGAGCCGGTCATGCCTGAGTGGTAGCCACAGACGTAGTTGTAGGTGCCGGGCGTGTTGAAGGTGAAGCTGTACTGCGCGCCCTGGGTCATGTTGCCGCTGTCGAAGTTGCCGGGACTGCTCACCGTGTGAGGCGACGAGTCGTTGTTAGTCCAGCGCACTGTCGTGCCTACGAGCACAGTGACGTGCTGTGGCGAGTAAGCAAAGCCCTGGATAGCCA
Source organism: Chloroflexia bacterium (assembly GCA_049580985.1). Taxonomy (GTDB): domain Bacteria; phylum Chloroflexota; class Chloroflexia; order QHBQ01; family JADMIH01; genus JADMIH01. The sequence goes on along the minus strand of JBAURA010000109.1, from coordinate 7,854 downwards.
CGTTCACAGTAGTGCCACCGGGCGTAGTCGAAGGCTGTGGCGTGCGGGTCGCCGTCGGCACGGCCGTCGGGGGCGTGCCCGTGGGAAGGCTGGATACTACCGTGATCGTGCCGCGCATGGCCGGGTGGATCGCGCAGAAGTAACCGTAAGTGCCGGCTGTGTTGAAGGTGAAGCTGTACTGCTGGCCCTGGCCCAGAGTGCCGCTATTGAAGGAGCCGTTGTCGGCGGTGGCGGTGTGGGCGTCGGCGTCCTGGTTGGTCCAGCGCACGGTCGAGCCAACGAGGACCGTCACGTTCTGAGGCGCGAAGGCATAGTTCTGGATATTGACGTCCACGGTACCGACGCCGACCGTGCCTGTCGGTACGGGCGTGGGATCGGGGCCGCCTACGACGGTTACGGAGCCTGCCATATCCTCGTGGAATGCGCAGAAGTAGTTATAGGTGCCGTTGACGACAAGTGTCGTCTCATAGATGCCGCCCTCCTCGATCTCACCGCTGTCGAAGGCGCCGGGGCTGGTGACGGTGTGCTCATCGTCGCTGACGTTGCGCCAGCGCACCAGCGTGCCCGATTGGACCGTGATGTTGGCGGGCCTATAGCCGGGGAAGTCCTCGTCATATATCTCCACCTCTACCAGGCCGCCAGCCGGTGTGCCGGTCGCGCCTGGTGTGGTTGTGCTTCCAGGTGTGCCTGTACCGCCAGGAGTACCTGTACCGCCGGGTGTGCCGGTGCCACCTGGTGTGCCGGTGCCACCTGGCGTGCCGGAGGGAGGAGTGCCTGTTACGCGCACGATGCCCGTGAAGTCGTTACGCTCTTCGACCACGGTGATGACACCGGGTGTGACGAACGTGTAAGAGAACGACTGGCCGGGATTGAGATCGTCGCTGTCGAACAGGTTATGCTGGCTGTCACGGACGCGCGCCCTATCGCCGGAGTTGTTGGTCCAGGTAACCTGGGTACCGGGATTTACGGTGACATCGCCGGGAACAAAGGACCCCGACGTGATAGAAATGTTTACTGCATTCGGGCTGCCGTGGCCGCTGGCGGCATGGGCCGAACCCGCCTCGAGCGTGTTGAGCTTGAAGAAGCTGCCCGAGAAGAACGTGGCCGCCAGGATCGGCAGACACAGGGCGAATAGAGTTGTTGCCAGGCGGCTCCATCCTCGCCGCTCCGTATTGGCATGTGACCGATATTTCATCTTTGTTATATCCTTTCGCATCGTAGCGTATTGCAGGGCGTTTAGCCTATTTACCTTCTCTCTTATGCTTATAGCCAGGTTAAAATACGTATTGAGTTACATATAAGCCTCTGCGTGCGGACTTAGGTAAGACCGATCATGGTCGGATAGGAGGACTCGGCATTTTTGAACCGTTCCATCGCAGAGCACATTTCTAATTGTAAGGAATTAGGCTGAAAAATGGGTATAAATTGGTGTACTTTACCTGAAGATCACCTGAAGAATTAGCTTAATGGGCCATCCATAGCCCGCCAGGCGTCCATTCCACCCGCTACATTGACGGGGTTATACCCGTGCGCTTGCAATATGCCGGCGGCGATGCTGCTCCGTATGCCGCTACCGCAAATAGTGGCGAGCGTCCGGCCTTTAGGAAGCTCGCCCAGGTGGTCCTTGAGCGCATGAAACGGCACGTGTATCGCGCCCGGTATGTGCCCTTCGCGCCATTCCGACTGCTCGCGCACGTCCAGCACGGCGAGGTCGTTATCCTGCGTATCCAGGCGCTCCTTCAGTTGTTCGGCGCTCACCTGGAGGATCGTTTCGAGCGGCAGGCCACTGCTCTCCCAAGCGCCCATGCCGCCCAGCAAATATCCGCACACGCCGTCTTGCCCCGACATGGCTAGCCGTTCAAGGGTGGTATGCAACTCATCGGCGGTCTCCAGCACCAAAATAAAGGGCTTGCCTACCGGGAGCACCCACGAAGCGCGCGTGGCGAACTGCCCGCCGTGCAGGTAGACGTTGAACGCGCCGGGAATATGGCCGCCGCCGAAAGCCTGTGGCGAGCGCGTGTCCAGGATCGACGCATTCTGCTCCCTCATTCGGGCAACTTCGTCCGCAGGGATGGGGCCTGCCTCTATCTCATCTGTGAGGAAGGGCCCGCGATTCCTGGCGACGATGCGGGCAAACTGGGGAGGTTGCGCGGGTAGCTCTGCCGTTACGCTCTTCACGAACGTAGCCTCTTTCCGTGCCCGCAACGCAGGGTTCCACCGCCTCTCGAAGCCTATGGTGGAGCTACCCTTGTCGCTCATCGCCTTGCCGCAGAGCGAGCCTGCCACGTGGCCTGGGTACACTTCTACTTCGTCCCCAAGGATCAGCAGGCGCGCGCGGAGCGAATGGTAAAGCTGGGCCGCGCCCTCGCCAGGCTCAATCGCCAGGTCGGGTCGTCCCACGTCGCCCACGAACAGCGAATCGCCCGTGAGCACCAGCCACGGCTCGTCGGTGCGTGACAGGTCGCTGACCGCAATCGCTATATGTTCGGGCCTGTGCCCCGGCGTGTGGATCGCCTGCAAGCGCACGCTGCCCACGCTGATGCTGTCGCCGTCTTTGAGTGCCAGGTGCGGGTACTCGACGCCGGCGCTCTCATACACCGCCACCCGCGCTCCCAATGCCGCCAGCTTGCCGTGCCCCGATATGTGGTCCGCGTGATTATGCGTCTCGATCACATAGGCGATCCGCATCCCTTTGCCAGCCGCCACCTCAATGTAATCCGCGACGTTCCACTTCGGATCGACCACCACGCACTCGCCCGCGCCGGTATCCCCTATAAGATAGGAAGCGCACCCCAGGTCGTCAGCGATGAACTGCTTGAAGTACATCTTCTTTCTAAAACGTAAAACGCAAAACGCAAAACGTAACCGACAGATCGCCAGGAACATCGAGCTTCGTTAATATGGGGATCTATGCCTTACGTTTTGCGTCTCACGCTGCGTAAGCTGGCCTGCGCCTGGTATGTCGCCCGCGCCAGATCTGCCAGGCTCCTATCGACGCTATGCCCCACAAGAGGGCCAGCAGTGGCATGATGGGCACCATGGGGCGGTAGTTACTCGGCTCTTCGCCCTGCATCAGCACCATGGCGGTCACTTTGTCTGCATAGATGCCTTGTTGAGCGAGCTTTTCGAACGCCTCGCCCGCGTTAGCTTGACTTTGCAGAGTGGTTACTTTACCGTCATAGCGTATGGGGGTCCGGTCTACCAGGAAACCCGCTTCGGGTGTGTAGTCGAAGGGGAAGAGGTACTTGCCCTTGTCGGTGTAAATGAAAAGCTGGTGGTCGAAGCCGCTGATCGGTATCAGGTAATGCGTACTGCTGCCTTCGCCGGTAGTGACCACGTGCGCCAGGTCGGGCAGGGCCTCCACGTAGATATACTTGTTGGCGACCGGCGTTCCCTTTTCGTCGTAAAGCTGGCGGGATACTGCGATATGCTTGGGCGTGTCGTCTTGCAGAGCGTAAGAGGCAGGCCCCGCCACGGCAAACATGAGTATGGTTGCCACCGCCATCGCCACTATTCGCGTTATCAACCGCCACTTGCGGCTTTCCCAGATCATTATATTTCCTTCACACTCCAGCAGATCGACATGGAACGTGTTCGAGTCCCTCAATTATATCATAAGGCCGGGCTTAACGACCCCTCTCCAGAAGCAATAACCGAGCCATTGCCCTTCATAGAAACGACAAACACCCGACAATCGTCTACCGTCTACCGTCTACCGTCCGTTATAATACAACCGGAAAGGGGAAGAGCCTTATGGACGACAACGACGAGCCTTTTGGCTGGTGGGGCTGGCACTGGCAACCGCCCGTGCCTCTTTCGGTTATGCAGATCGTGGACGCGGGAAGTGCCGATACCGCTCTCATGTCTCTCCTGTGGGCCATGTTCTCAAAGCGTGCGTCGGTGATCGTGGCGGCGGAGCCTCCAATGGCCGGCAAGACCACTACCCTCACCGCTTTGCTCGATCTCGTACCGCCCAACGACAAGCGGGTCTACCTGCGCGGGCACTACGAAAACTTCGAGTTCGCTTCGGCCCCCGACGCCGATCCCGTCCACACCTACGTGCTCGCGAACGAGATGAGCGACCACCTCGCCATCTACTTGTGGGGATCGCGCATTTACAAGACCTTCGAGCTGCTCAGCAAAGGGTACGCGATAGGCTCCACCATGCACGCCGAAACGGTGGACGATGTGATTGGCATGCTCAATTCCGAGCCGCTCTTCGTGCCCGCAGAGTGGATCTCCAAACTAACGCTCGTTATTAACCTCTATATCAGTGGCAACTATGGGACGTCGGTGCGCCGCTTCAACACCGTGCACATGCTCATGCCGGGGTCGGGTGACCGCTCGGACGGCATCCTGCCGGGCGTTTGCCCGCTCCTCCTCTCCAGGTGGGACAAGCCGAGCGACACGTTCGATCATCGCTTCATGCGGCCCGAAGTGGTAGCCGAGCTTGCCGGGTGGGCCGGTGTCTCCCCCCATGAATGGGAGGCCGATGTAGCGAAGCGCAAGAGCTATCTCGACGATCTGCGCGAGAGCGGCGCGACCGGCATCGCCTCCACGCGGGCGGCGCTGGCGCGGTTTTGGTCCAGGGCGTAGTAGTGGTTATGAATGGTCGGGCGCAGACTTTCTACCCGTCAAAAACACCCACATCCACCAAGGATAATATCGTCTCATCGATTTAGATACTTGTGGCTATCAGCCACTTCTGAACGAAAAACGGTGATTTGCACGAAAAGTTACCGGCGAGCGGGATGATCACTAGATAGTACACAGTCTGGTGTCAAGTCTGTTTGTAGGTGGATGTGGGGCGTTACCTGCTGGGACTTGCGAAAGTTAATCATATTGTGGTGGTGATGATTTATCTTGTATGCATACGGATATCCGAATGGAAATAGAGGCTTAACTGACTGGAGTAGGAGCGTAGTTCCCACAAATTCGAATCCGGCTGCCTCCATTATCCGCACCACATCTCCCTGCACACATACCTCTCGCCGGTTGACGGTGAAGTCGCTGATGATGATCGTACAGTAGCACTTGTTTCGAAGCCTAAGTAATGTCTTCTGCATGATCCGGTACAGAGCAATCAAGAAATCTTCGTAATGATCGAAGTTTCCCAAGTCGTTTGCATGTTCACTATATACCTTGACACCATCTCTCGCGCCTCGCCGGTATTCCTTCCCGTTCGCGTGTCGAATGCCCTTCCCATCATTCCGGAGGATGTTGTGATATGGTGGTGAGGTAACAACGTAATCGACCTCGCCTATACTATCCAGCACCTCAAGCGAGTCACCGACAAGATATTCCCAGCTACTAGCCCCGAACTCCTCAAGTCGCGCCTTGGCAAGCTGCTGGAACTCCCTGTTCAAATCGATCCCGATGCTACGTCGGCCAAGCTTACTGGCCGCCACCAGCGCAGACCCACTGCCTGCGAATGGATCCAGTATAGTCATTCCGCACTTAGTAAATAAAGATATGAGCCTTTGAACATCGCCGACTAGAAATGGCGCGGGGTGATCGTAGGCGGCACGGTCCTCCGGCGCGGCCTCCGACACCCAAAAGCTTCGACTCAAGAGCAACCACTCCTTGCCTGTTAGATCATTGATCCGGTTCCGTGAATCGTACCGGCCTGGTTTCCCTTCCTCGGAAAGCGGCTTGCGGGGCCGCTTTGTGCCGTTTCTGTACTGCACTGCCCGAAACCTCCTAAAATGAATGTGACGTCTTCAGGATTTCCTCCATAGTCAGGGCCGAGTAGTTGGATAGTCGCGAAACTTCAGTGTAAGTCAAGTAACGCCAGCCATGCGCCGCGAACGATTCCCGGAAAAGCGGGTCCGTGATAGCCAATAACTCATGCTTGCGGCTGTCCGGAATGACCATAAACTTCGGGATATCCTTCCGTGCGTTCGACCCACGCTGAATTGCGGAGGTAAAGTTTGTGCTGTTCTCAACTTCCCAAAGACAAATAGTGCCAGTTCGATCAGTGGTCAGGAAGACCACATCTACCATCTCCAATCGTTCCACGCCAGCTTTCTTAATGGTCTCCATCTTCAGTAACGTATCGAGCGTCTGCAGGTCGGCCAGGTCGCGGAGTCGCTTGCCAGCTGTGACCAGCTCCGGTTGCTCGCGACGACCAACGAATGTGGGGGATCCCAATTTCCTACCCATTGCAAGAATGGTTGCGATAAGGTCAGTGTGTCGCGTGACGTCCGCGACGGTCTCTAGCAATATCTTCCATTTTCCTTGTGATGGGTGGGCATATTGTTTAAGAAAACTGTCGATAGTATGCGGGTCGGGGGTTAGACCGTTCGGGTATTCGCGAAACAACTCTGCGATAACATCGTCCAGTCTCACTGAAACCTGCCGCCGCAGAAGGGCTAGTACAGATTCGGCGATGCGGCCTTGGAGCGGCCGGTCTGGGTGATTAATGTATTTCTCTGGCTGGTTGAACCACCAAAGGTCGCCGACCAGGGCATCCGGGTTGTCGGTTCGCACGAAGATCCTTCCTGGCCCTTCATTCGCATTAAGTATGCGTCTAACTTCGTCTCTCGAATCCTGCGGCTGGGTGAAACCGGCTTGAAGGAGTTCAGGCCACAGCGCTTCAAATAGAAACGTGTATGGCGTCGGCTCATTGCGCCGGCCGACTATCTCGATCGCTTTCTGAACGACGAACGACTCCAGTTCATCGGCCTTGTCCGTGAAATTGATGTCTCGCCGCTTAACGCATCGGATGTAGAAATCCGATCCAGATACGCCGTATAGGTTCGCAACGTTAGACTCCCCGGATCGGCGGTTGTACTGGTGGGTCACTTTGTCGAACACAAAGCCAGCTTCTCTGACCGCCAGGGCGAAGTCATTGAACTCGCTCACCTGTTGATGATGAAAGGTGACCACCAGCCGCCCATCGTCGATCAGGACGCGATGGATCTGCTCGAACGCGTTTCGCAGGCGGCGACGATAGCTGTTACGACTTTCCGGCGAATTCGTTTCTACTGTGATTTCTGATTTTAGATCGGGCTTATACTTCTTATCGAGGTGCTCAAGCCAGGAGAGCCAAACCACACTCAGCGGTAGGTACCGGATCAGCCCCGCGTACGGTGGATCGGTAATGACGAAATCCACGCTCTTAGGCTGGAGATAGTCGTGGAGGTCGGCTACGTCTACTGCCCCATAATTGATCTGTGCGGATCGCCGAATCTTCCCCGTCAATTTGGCGTCGTGGATGTCGATGCCGTTCGGAAATTTCGCCGCGGCGTCACGCATCATCGGCAGCACGCCTTGACGACCAGTGCAAGAACGCCAGAACAAATCAACCGGGTTCTGCTCCATTTGCCGTCTCCGGATGATATAATCCGGTCGGCCCCAACTCCCAGAAAAATCCCGATTAGCCGCCTCATTCCGAGGAATAACCATCTTGCTGCACAGGTGGACAGTTTGCACGAACGCCGACAGTAGCTGTAGGCGGATATTCTGGTCTGCAACGGCTGAAATCTCATTGAAGATAGAAGCAAGCAGGAAGAGATTCCGACGGGTCCAAAGAAAATCGATGGTATTACCACCAACGTTGCGGAGGAACCGATGCGTCACAGATGGGTGCGGCGGGAAAGGGATTTGGGGGTAATACGTTGATATCGCCAGGTCCTTCATTTTCCTTGCGAGCTCTTGGTCGCGATCGTCCGCCGGCAGCAGTTGGCGTGTTCCGTCCGGTTGCTCTACTGCGACGCCCACTACCCGATCCCACTCCCAACGATAATTCAGGACGGTCGCCGTCTTGCTACCTTGAGTTCTTAGGTAGTGATCGACGTAGACGCCTGACGCTTCGGCGGCCTCTCGTACTCGACTTGCTGCCTGGGTGAAGGC
>JBAURA010000108.1:0-3696 GCA_049580985.1 Chloroflexia bacterium | reverse complement strand
AGCCTGTGCTGCCAGGGCGCGCTCAAGGTTGATCGTGGCGTCGAGGTGGGCGAAAGTAGTGGCTGGGGCCGGGTCGGTGTAGTCGTCGGCGGGCACGTACACGGCCTGCACAGACGTGATCGAGCCGCGCTTGGTGGAGGTGATGCGCTCCTGTAGCTGGCCCATCTCGGTGCCGAGCGTCGGCTGGTAACCCACGGCGGAAGGCATGCGACCCAGGAGGGCTGATACTTCCGAACCCGCCTGCACGAAGCGGAAGATGTTGTCGATGAACACCAGCAGGTCCGCGCCCGTGCTGTCGCGGAAGTACTCGGCCATCGTGAGGCCCGTGAGGCCCACGCGCAAGCGCGCGCCGGGCTGCTCGTTCATCTGGCCGAACACCATCACGGTCTTGTCGATAACGCCCGCCTCGCGCATCTCTTTGTAGAGTTGCGTGCCCTCGCGGGTGCGTTCGCCCACTCCGCAGAAGACGGACGAGCCGCCGTGCTGCTTGGCGACGTTGTTGATAAGCTCAGTGATGATAACCGTCTTGCCCACGCCCGCGCCGCCGAACACGCCGATCTTACCGCCCCTGGCGAACGGCGCGATCAGGTCGATCACTTTTATCCCGGTCTCGAACATCGAGGCTTCGGTCGCCTGGTCCTCGAACGAAGGCGCCGGACGGTGGATGGGATAAAACTCGGTCGCTTCCACTGGGCCGCCTTCGTCAATCGGCTCTCCGATCACGTTGAAGATACGCCCCAGCGTCGCCGGACCCACGGGCACCGTTATCGGCCTGCCGGTGTCGGTGGCGTCCATACCCCGGCGCAGGCCGTCGGTGCTGGTCATAGCGACCGCGCGCACCCAGTCGTTGCCCAGGTGCTGTTGCACTTCCATGACGATGCGGTTCGAGCCGCCCGCGCCGCCCGAGGCCAGGCTACCTTCTACCTTGACCTCTACCGCGTTATATATCTCCGGCAACTGGTCGGGCGGAAACTCGATATCCACCACCGGCCCCGTTATCTGTACTATCTTTCCTGTTGATGGCATAACTCTCTCCTTAGTGCGGAATGCGGAGTGCGGAACGCGGAATTAAGTACCCATTCTGAATTGTACGTCCTCTAATTCCGCATTCCCCATTCCGCACTCCGCATTTGAACTACCCCGTCAGCGCCGCCGCACCCGACGACACTTCTATGATCTCGCGTGTGATGTTTGCTTGCCGCAGCTTGTTGTATGCCAGTGTTAGCTCCGAGATCATCTCCTTGGCGTTCTCGGTGGCGTTGCGCATGGCGACCATCTGCGCACTCTGGAAGGAAGCTACGTGCTCCAGGTACGCCTGGTAAAGCCTCACCTCTATATAGCGCGGCACGAGCGCCGCAAGCACCTCTCTCTGGCTTGGCTCGAAGATGAACTCGGTATTGCTTTCCGGGCCACCCATCAGGTCGCTGTCGTCGCCTGGGAGCGCGCCTTCCTCACCCGCCTCGCCCGCATCGACGGGCAGCAGCCGGTAGACGGTCGGGATCTGGGTCAGTGTATTCCTGAAGTCCGTATATATTATGTAAACCGCGTCCACGCGCCCGCTCAGGTATTCTTCGGTTGCCACGCGGGCCACCGGATAGATGTCCCGGACCATCGGCCTGTCGCCCAACCCGATGAACTCCGCAACTACCGGCCTGCCGGTGCGGAGCATGAAGTCGCGGCCTTTCTTGCCCATAGCAATCACGCTCACGGGCACCTCTGACTCGGTATTCATGAAGCGCAGGGCGCGGCGAATGACGTTGGTGTTGAGCGCGCCCGCCAGCCCCCGGTCGCCGCTAATCAGTATGACCGCGATGTTCTTTATCGGGCGGCTTTGCAGCAAAGGAGGTATGGAGTCGTCCTGCGTACCGGCCAATCGTTCGGCCAGGCTGTGCATGACTTCGGCGATCTTCCGCGCGTAGGGACGGCCCGCCTGCACCGCAAGCTGGGCGCGCCTCATGCGCGAGGCAGCCACCATCTCCATCGCCCGCGTGATCTGCGACACATTCTTCGCCGACGTAATGCGGCGTCTGATTTCTCGTGTACTGGGCATATCTTCACTTCGGAATGCGGAATGCAGAACGCGGAATAAGGCTGTCTAATGAGCATTCCGCATTCCGCACTCCCCGTTCCGCATTTAGAAACTCACCGTCCGCTTGAACTCGGTGATGGCCTGCTTCAGGGCTTCGATGGTTTCGTCGCTCAGCCGCTTTTCCTTCGTGATCGTGTCCAGGATCTCAGTGTGGACGTTTTTCATGAACTCGTGGAACTGGGACTCCCACGAGCGTACATTCTCTATCTTGACGTCGTCCAGGTGGCCGTTGGTCACGGCGAAGATGATGGCGACCTGTTGCGCCACGGGTAAGGGCTGGTACTGGTCCTGCTTGAGCACTTCCTGGATGCGGAGGCCGCGGTCCAGCTGCGCCCTGGTCGCCTTGTCCAAATCGGACCCGAACTGGGCGAACGCCGCCAGGTCGCGGAACTGCGCCATGTCCAGCTTCATGCGACCGGCGACCTGCCGGTAGGCCTTGATCTGGGCGTCACCCCCCACGCGGCTTACAGAGATACCGACGTTGATGGCCGGGCGGATACCCGCGTAGAAGAGGTCCTGCTCAAGGAATATCTGCCCATCGGTGATTGAGATCACGTTGGTGGGGATGTAGGCCGACACGTCGTTGGCCTGCGTCTCAATGAGCGGCAGAGCCGTCAGCGAACCGCCGCCGTACTGGTCGCTCATGCGCGCCGCTCTCTCAAGGAGGCGCGAATGCAGGTAGAACACGTCGCCTGGGTAGGCTTCGCGTCCTGGCGGGCGGCGCAGGAGCAGCGACATCTGCCTGTAGGCCCAGGCGTGCTTGCTCAAGTCGTCGTACACGATCAGGGCATTGCCGCCGTGGTCCATGAACTCCTCGCCCATCGCGCAACCGGCGAAAGGAGCAAGGTACTGGAGAGGAGCAGGCTCGGCCGCCGATGCAGCCACCACGATGGTGTGGTCCATAGCGCCATTCCGCTCGAGGGTGGACACTATCTGGGCAACCTGCGACGATTTCTGTCCAATCGCCACGTAAATGCACATCACACCCTGGCCCTTCTGGTTGATGATTGCATCCAGGGCGATAGCGCTCTTGCCGGTCTGGCGGTCACCGATGATCAGCTCGCGCTGGCCGCGTCCGATGGGGATCATGGCGTCGATGGCCTTGATACCTGTCTGCACCGGCGTATCCACGTTCTGCCTATACACCACGCCGGGCGCGATGCGCTCGACCGGGCGGGTCTTGGTGTCGGCGGGCAGGTCGCCCTTGCCGTCGATAGGCTGGCCCAATGCGTTCACTACCCTGCCGAGCAAGGCGTCGCCCACGGGCACCTGCACGATGCGGCCTGTGGTCCTGACGGTGTCGCCCTCTTCGATGTCGGTGTAAGGGCCGAGGATTACCACGCCCACCGACTCTTCTTCCAGGTTGAGCGCCATGCCCATCACCGTGCCGCGCTCCCCCTCCTTCTCGAATTCAAACTCGACCAGCTCCGAGGACATAACCCCCGACAGGCCGTGGACACGAGCGATTCCGTCGCCGATCTCTACAACCGTCCCGACGTTCACCGTTCGTGCCGGCTGGCCGAAGCTTTCGATCTCTTTCTGTATAATCGAGCTGATTTCTTCTGCTCTAAGTACCATTGCCAAACCCCCAATCTTGTTTGTTTGGG
>JBAURA010000107.1:0-6064 GCA_049580985.1 Chloroflexia bacterium | reverse complement strand
CCGCTCCTCCCCTTCTCCGCGATTTCAACACACCCTCCTTACCCCCATCCTTCGTATCCTTCCCCCACCTTCCTATCTTCGCGATCCCAATCCCCTAACCCCTTAATCCCCAAACCCCAATCCCCGGTGGCTTGACGCTACCCCCGCATTCTGCTACCCTTACCCACGTGACCGAACCTTCCCCCCTAAACGGAAACATAATACACAACACCGACAGCGAGGAGCGCACAGCCCTCCTCCTTTGCACCGACCTCATGTTTGGCGTGCAGCTACAGAACATGGCTCGCCACGCCGGCCTCAAGCCGGTTACTCTCCGCCCAGCCTCCCCCCTCCCCGACGGCGATGTGCTCATAGTCGATCTTGCCGCGCGTGCGGACTGGGAAACCACCGTCCGCGAGGCCGCCCGGCGCGGGATAAAAGTTGTAGCTTTCGGACCCCACATGGATGCGGAAGGCAGGCGCAAAGCGAAAGCGGCGGGCGCGGCCAGGGTGCTGGCTAACTCCAACCTGGCGCGCGACCTGCCCAAGATCTTAAAGGAGATCGCGGCATGGCGCAAATAGACGGCGTGGTGATCAAAGAACTGGTGACCTATCCCGACGAGAGAGGTTTTTTCCGCGAATTGATCCGCGTGTCCGACCCCTTCTTCGCCGAGGGCTTCGCCCAACTTAGCCACTCGCTCATGCACCCTGGCGTAGCGAAAGCCTGGCACATCCACAAGACCCAGGTCGATTGGTGGTACGTGCCTGCGGGCGTGCTCAAAGTGGCCCTCTACGACATGCGGCCCGACTCCCCCACCAGCGGCGTCCTACAGGAGCTTTTCATGGGCGACGACCACGGCCACAAAATACTCAAGATCCCCGCCGGTGTGGCTCACGGCTGCAAAGCCATCGGCGGCACCGCCCACCTGATCTACGTCACCTCCAACGTATACGACACCGCCGAAGAAGGCCGAATCGCCCACGACGATCCGCGGATCGGGTACGACTGGCTATCCGGGCCAACCATAAAATAGGACGCCCCGCGCCTCCATCTCCCCGCAAATAACACACCACATATTAGCTAGTACTCACGTGCGAGTACTAGCTAATTTAATGTGAAAAGGAGTAGTAAAAGGTACCCCCATTCATCCTAACCTAAGTACCATTCCCCTCGGGCCACCGTGGGGCTATATTTGACTTGGCGGAGTCGGTAGCGGGTCCTGGCGCGGGTCATGTGCATTGGTATGCATTTACCGGCGTAAATGGTTCGCCGCACACCTCGCCCAGCCTCGCTCAGGGAGCACAACTCACCTCCCTTGGCAGCCGCAATCCAGTCTTACACAGTCCAACATAAGCAAACACCCAGGAGCTTCACGGGAGGGGAAGGATGGCATCAACAAAGATGCAGATTCAATGCCAGAATTGCCGCGCGGGTAACCTACCCGGCTCCCCATATTGCAGTCGTTGCGGCGCGCCGCTGGGAGGCGCGGACAACCCTTCGGGGCGGTCCAACCACGGCTTCACCAGTAGCGTGGCCCCCGTAGATCCCGTCGAGCGGTTCGGCACCGATGGTCAGGACCGGTCGCTTGTCAAACAGACCTATAGCCGCGCCTCAGGCCTCTTGACGCAGGGCGAGCAGATCGAATACATCGCCGTCGCGCGGGGCGGGCTGGCCCATGCGCCCGACTGCGCCGTGGCTACCAACAAGCGGGTCATGCTCTTCAAGAAGAAGGTGCTGGGCAAGGTCGAGCTTGACGACTGCTGGTGGCGGGACGTGGGCGCGGCCTCCCTGGTAGATGCTAGGAACGGTGTTACCTTGAAGCTTGATGCCATCCAGGGGTGGCACATGGCAATCGAGAACCTGCCCAAGGCGCAAGCGAGCCACGTGTACGACATAGCGTGCCGGTACGGCGACCGCCTGCAAGGTTCCGCGCATACTGCGAGCCACGAGGCGGCAACGCCTCCACAGGCATCTCCCGTAGTGGCCGCAACCCCTCACCCAGGTACCCTGCCCACCCTTGCCGGCAACCCATCGAGTGGCGGCTTGTCGCCTTTGCGGGCAATCTCCAACGCCGCAAGCAGCGGGGAAGCGCACGTGGTGCAAGCAGCGACGCCCGTGCCGGTGCCGTCCAACTACATTCCCACCCCAGAATCGGTGTTGCAGAGCATCCTCCAAAGCTCTGCCCTCGAGGACGGCGGCGTGCCGACCAGGCCGATGCAGTGGAGCGCCGCTGCGTTCCAGGCCCCAGCCGTCGCCGACGTGCAACCTATCGTGCTCGCTGAGAACGGCGACGGGAATGGTACCGACACCGAGCCTCAGATGCGGCCCCTGCCGCCGCTGACCACGCTGGAGCGGATCGCGATCTTCACGGCTCCATCGGGGCCTCTAGCGCTAGACGCGACTCCTAGCCCCAGTACACCGCTCCATTCGTCGCCTCTGCCGCAGAGCGGGCCGCTCCAGCCCACGCCCTCCTTCAACGACAATGCTTCGGAATCGATTGGAGGCTTGAGCGGTACCGGCATGCTGGCGATGCACACTCCCCTGCGGGAAGATGCGCCGGTCGAGGCAGGCGCGTCCGCCGAAGCCACCGTTATGCCACGGCTCGTGATGCCGACCGGCCCCATAAACGTGAGCGCACCCCTGGCTCCATTGGAGGCCAGCGGCCCCCTGTATGCTGATGAGAGTCACGCTTCACAAGCCTCGCCGGTGGATGTGGACGCAAATCTGTCCGGCCCGGCAGAGCATGCGGCTCCGGGGCAGCCTGTGGATGAAGCAGCAGTTATCCAGGCTGACGTAACCGTTGCGGCAGCGCAAAGCGACGACACAGACGGCGGATTCAGCAATGTCCATCCTACCGCGCCGATGGGGTTCAAAGATTATCTCCTCCCCGTCCCAGGCTCGATATCGAGCGGGCCCCTCCTGGCTGCATCTACGCACATGGACGCCCACCTGGAGGAGCTTTATCGCAATACTAACGCCCTGGCGACCCAGAGGCTCGACTACGAAGCGCAACCCGACCCCGGCGACATAGATACCAGGATCAACCTCGCGCTGCACAACACCCCGACCAACCAGGCCCCTCCTCCGGCTAGAAACTCAGGCGGGCTGGGCAGAGGTGCTGCCTCCTCAAGCCAGTCTGCGTCGGGAGAACTGAAAGGCGGGCGGGGGGGTGGATCGCGCGGCACGAGCGGCAGCAGGTCCAAGTCCGGCGCCGACGACCCAATCGCCAAGATGAAGCAGTTGAAGGCTATGCTGGACGCGGGGCTAATCACCGAAGAGGATTACACGTCCAAGAAAGCCGACATACTGGCCCGCATATAGATATGACCCGCGCACGAGCAAAACGACCGCCCAGGCTGGGCGGTCATTTTGTGCTCACGTGGCTATCGCCACCAGCGGTCCTCTTTGAGGAGGGTAGTTCCCAGCAGGCCAAGCTGAACTTCGTAGGGGCTGCCTGCCGCTTCGGGGTGGTATTCGAAGCGGTTGCGCTCGAAATACTGCACGGTATAAGTGTTGCCGTCGGGGGCCTGCTCTGCGATCTCTTCGGAGATCGGGTAGCCATAGACCTCGAGGCCCCCGGTCTCCTCCCAGAACTTGCGGAAAGGGCCGCCCAGCGTGTGCCTGGTTTCCGAGAAGTAAAGCACGTCGAGTGAAAGGATCGTAACGTCGGCGTCTTGGAAGAAGCGGCCACGTGTAAGCTCGCTGCCCAGCAAGCGCAGGAGCACTTCGCTACTCGTGCCCGCGAACTCAGGGTGGTGCTCGAAGACAGCCCGCTGGAAGAACTGGCTCAGGACGCCCCGGATCATGACAGGCCGAGAGATGGGGTAGCCGAAGCGCTCCAATCCACCCTTCTCCAGCCAGTAGGCACCGAATTCAGCAGCGATAGCATGGCCTGTTGCCTGGAAGTATATGAGGTTCTCGGCGCGGGCCTCGGCTTCGGGCACGCGGTCCGTAGGGGTGTAGCCCAGCGCCAATTCCTGGTAGGTCTTATAGGCCAGCTTGTGGATCCACACTTTGCCCGTGGGTGAGTAGTTGTCGTGAGCTGCGTTCTCCTCGAGGCGTACTAAGCCGTAGTTGTGGGTGTAGCTGCCAGGTACAAAGTCTTCGTACTTGAACCAGAAGACGTGAGCGATGTTGGCTCGCAGCTCTGCGCTGTCGAGAATGCCGCCGTAGATGGCGCGTAGATAGTATGCCTGGTCGATCTCGGCCTGGTTCGGCAAGTCGGTCTGCCCTGTCGGCGGGGCCGCTGCCGCGCCCACCTCGGTGATCCAGAGCCTGCTATTGAAGTCCTCCCGGTCGCGCAGCTTGCGTGCGAAGTCGTTGATCAATGTGAAGAGGGTGGGAGCGTCCATCCAGTAAGGGTGAAGGGCGACTCCATCCCAGGGGACGCTGTTCCACCCTGGCCAGTACCCGTAGCCTTCGGACTTGTACCGTGCCACCCACGAGGAGGTGTATAGCTCATACAGGTAATCGAACTGGTTGCGGTCCTGGCCCTCCGGCGGCGAGCCGATCATGATGCCGCCCGTAATCACCTGCGCCTGGGGGCTGACGGTCTTGATGGCCTTGTACGCGCTGGTGAGGAGAGCGGCGTATCGCTCGGACTTGATCTCGGCCTCGGCCCACCCGCTGTCTTGCCACAGGTCCCAGCTGATGTTCGGCTCGTTGACGATCTCGTAGGCGGCAATGTCATCGCCATAGTGTGTGGCGACCTCGACGGCGCGGTCACGGAAGACGCGCATGAAGTGGTTGGAGCCGTCGTTAGGGTCCGCTCCCAGTCCATCTGCCGGATAGTTGAAGGCTATCGTGCGCACCGTCTTCCCCTCATACGATACCAGGCCGACGTTGAGCAGGGCGAGCACCTTGAGGTTATACTTGGGCGCCAGTTCTTGTATGAAGTAGTCGTACCTGCTCCAGTCGATCTCGCCCGCGGGCACTCTGCCGCCATAATCGGCGAAGAACTCCATGCGCACCCAGCGCACGCCCGCGTTTGATAGCTCGCGCGCCTGCTCTTCGAGGGCGGCTTTGTTGGCCGCCATAGGGAAGTTGATGGGGTCCGTGTTGAACTCGTAGAAGGGGTCGCGCATGACCATGCCGAAAAGCTCCCGCTCCTGGGGCGTGCGCGCGTATCCGTTCGCAGTCTGGGCGGTGGCGAGGCCAGGGCCGGGCGCGACGTAAGCGCCGAGAGCGGCAGAAGTGAGTATACAGGCTAGCAGGAGGCGCGCAACACGGAGGTGGCGCGCAGGAAAGGCACCGAGCGTCATTGTGAATCTCTCAACAGGGTGTGTAGTATAAGGTGCTATAGGGTTGTATTAGTAAGACGAAGTGTGGGGGTGAGGGTTGCGAGTGCTAATGTCAATTATAGCATCTTGCCGGAAAGAAAGAGGGTTTTTCGCACCATTTTCCTAATGCGATTCCACTATACCGGGTGGCGTGATGGGGAGTCGGTGAGCCTGCCAGTCCAGCATACCGCCACTCATGTTAGCGGCGTCCATACCTGTTTGGCGAAGCATAGCGGCGGCGTAATTGCTCCGGCTGCCGCTGAGGCAGACGCACACCCACTTCTTTTCGGGGTCAAGCTCGCGCCAGCGCCAGGGTAGCTGGCCGAGCGGGATCAAATCGATTCCGTCGATGTGGCCCAGGTCCCACTCGCTACGCTCGCGCACATCGAGCAAGCCGACCTCGCCGTTTTGCCATTGCTCGTAGGTCGCTTGCGCATCTATCTGCGGGACCTGGTCTAATGGATTCATCGCAGCCCATTACCTCTTTGTGTATCGATAGCGTCGCGCACTGATTGCAAGATCGCATCGTAGTCTACCATATCGAAATCGGTTGTATCTACCTCAATCAGCGGACCTGCCAATGGCACCGGGTCGATCCTTCCCTTCAGCAACTGTGGGAGCAACTCGTCCCAATTGTCAACGTGGCCCGCATGCCGCCGGCCCGATTTAGCCCGTTTCTGGAAACGCTCGACCAGCGTAGGTCCAGCCGCTTTGCAAAGTATTTGGACCACGCTGTAGTTGTGCCTGGCGACGAGTGATGCCAGTTCGGGGCATGCTATCTGGCGGTGGAAGTTGCTCTCCAGGAC
>JBAURA010000106.1:0-9088 GCA_049580985.1 Chloroflexia bacterium | reverse complement strand
GCAGGAGCCTAGCCCCTACCCCATCGGGTAGGTGGTTCGGGCGTGACACGTGGCACGTAGGTATTCCTGTGCTTGGCACGCAACGTGTCGTCTAGCCTCTTTGTAAAGGTGCTTGTGCTTACTGCTTACTGCTTACTGCTTACTGCGTATTGCGTATTGCGTATTGCGTATTGGTTAGGCGTTGGGCACGGTATGTGTGTGAGAGGCTAGTCGCAGGGTGGCAGGTGTTACTGCCGGTACATAGGGACACCAGGGTCCGCATGTCCCTCCTTGTGCGTTCAGGGAGGGTGAGAGTACTTTCATCCTGATCATAGCACATGTGTTCTACAAATACAAGTAGCCATTTGGGTTAATTTTATTGCAGTTTTAGGGGGTTTTGGGTATGGAGGCATTGAAGATGGTGAGGGTTGGTGGGAGCTGAGTATTTTGACCGGATCGTGAGGCCGACGTTGTAGCGTTCAGAGTAAGGGTAGAAGGGTCGTAGGGGCACATGTGTGGATGCCCTCCTTGAACAAGATCCAGGTATGGGAAGAGGGCACCCACAAGGGGTGCCCCTACGATTTGGTTTTCTCTACCCTTAACTCTGAACTCTTACTCGATGTTCGAGGCTTGAAGGGGAGGGCGGTTTGTGATAACATTCACCGGATATACCAGGATACAATTAGGCAAATTACGCCTACGAGGAGACGTGTGTTTATGAATATCGTGGTTTGCATGAAATCGGTGCCGGACACGACCGCCGAGAAGCGGCTGCTGCCGGACGGCACGCTCGACCGGGCGTCGGTGCCCGCGGTGATCAACCCGTGGGATGAGTACGCTATAGAGGAAGCCCTGCGGCTCAGGGAGGGCGGCGCGGCGTCGGGCGAGATCGTGCTGCTGTGCATGGGGCCGGAGGCCAGTACGGAGATGATCAGGAAAGGGCTGGCGATGGGGGCCGACCGGGCGGTGCTGGTGACGGACCCCGCGTTGCATGGATCGGACTATTTTGCGACCGCGCGCGTGCTGGCCGAAGCTTTGAGGAAGATACCGTTCGACCTGGTTATGTTCGGGTCGCAGAGCACGGACGCCGGGGGTGGAGTGATATACAGTATAGTGGCCGAACTGCTGGGCCTGCCCGCCGTGACGTGGATCAACGAGATCGAGGTAGCAGGAGGCAAGGTGAGGGGCAAGCGGGGCAGCGACGTGGGCTACGATTGGGTGGAAGCGCCGTTACCGGCTATAGCGTCGGTGACGCAGACGGCGCACGAGCCGCGCTACCCGTCGCTGCCCGGCATCATGAAGGCCAAGAAGAAAGAGATCGCGACGATGGGTATTGCTGACCTGGGGATCGGCGCCAGCGAGGTCGGGTTGAGCGGGGCAGGCACGGCGGTGGCCGGGTCGGAGCGCCCGCAATCGGCGCGTGCGCGCCAGATCATCAAAGCCGACGACCCGGCGGCTACTGCGACGGCTATCGCGGATTTTCTTGAGAATAGGAAGCTGATCTAGAGGGGCCAGGGACCAGGGACCAGGGATCAGGCTAGTATAGGAGGCCGAATCCTGATCCCTGACCCCCGGCCCCTGACCCCTGGGAGGGAATTGTGGCGACAAACAACGACGTTTGGGCTGTCGTGGAGACGGATGGCAGCGGGAGACCTAAGAAGCTGGGATTGGAGCTGGCGGGGCTGGCTAGCCAGGTGGCAGGGCAATACGGCGGGCAGGGCGGCGCTATCGTGATCGGGCCTCGGGAGGCCGCGGAGGCGGTGGGGCAATATGGTGTGTCGAACGTCTTCTATTGCGACGACCCGGTTTGCAAGCAAGATCTCGTGGGGCCGGCTGCGGCCCTGGTCGCGCAACTGATCGGGGAGCACAACCCACGATTGGTATTGCTGCCGTCCACGACATCGGGCAAGGACTGGGCGGGGCGGATCGCGGGCAAGCTCGGACTGGGCGTGCTGGCGGACGTGATCGAGTTGAGCGTGGACCAGGGTAAGGCAGTGGCCGTGAACCCGGCGTTCAACGGGGCGTTGCGGGTGATGAGCACGTTCACACGCGAGGGAGAGCAGACGGGCTTGCTGCTGGTGCGGCCCGGCGCGGGATCGGCGCAGCGTGGGGAAGGCTCGGCGGCGAGCGTGCAGCAGGTGAGCGTACCAGGCAATGTAACCCCAGGGCAGACTGTGGTGGAGAGCGTGGCCGAGAAGGGGGGGGTACCCGACCTGGCGGGCGCGCAGGTGATCGTGTCGGGCGGGGGGGGGCTGGGTAGCGCTGAGAAGTTCAGCATGGTGAACGAGCTTGCCGGGCTGCTCGGGGGCGCGGTGGGAGCGACCCGTGCAATCGTGGATATGGGGTGGGTACCATATGCGTACCAGATCGGGCAGACGGGTAAGACGGTGCGGCCCAAGCTGTATATCGCGGTGGGTATCTCAGGCGAGATCCAGCACAAGGTCGGTATGCAGACGGCGGGCACTGTGATCGCGATCAACAAAGACCCCAACGCGCCGATATTCCAGTTCTGCGACCTGGGGGTGGTGGGGGATTTGCACCAGGTTGTGCCGGCGCTGATCGAGGAGTTGAAGAAACGGAAGGGGATGGGGTAGGGGAGGACGGTTGTCAGTTGTCAGTTGTCAGTTGTCGGTTGTCGGTTGTCGGTTGTCAGTTGTCGGTTGTCGGTGGACGATTTTGGCATAGGGGTTATTTGAGTTTTGATCGGGGAACGGGGAGGTTTTGCGTTTTTGTATCACTGGCTGTATATCTCCTTGTACCGTTTGGCTCTTCCAAATGGGAAGCGCTTTGTCCTATAATTGGGGTGGCGCGAAATATTTATGCGTCGAATATGATCTTTGGCCTGGGGCATAATGCCTCTTGAAAGGGGGATATAGATATGGGCTTTTGGAACAAGCTGAAGCAGGGTTTCACGCAATTGACGGGTGGCGGCGGCAATATGCAGTTGCAGGTGGTGAACCCGCAGGTGAAGCGTGGGGAGAACCTGAACGTGGTGATCACGCTCAATTGCACCAGCCAGTTGAGCGGCAAGAGTGTAAATGTAGAGGTGGCGGGGCAGGAGAGTATCAAGTTCCAGGTGCCCGTGCCTGCTACGACCTCGCCGGCGGCCACGGCGCAGGGGGCGAGCATCACGCAGCAGATGCAGGAGCAGACGAAGAGCACTCAGACTTATCACAACTCGGTGGTGGTGGATGCCGGGCCGGTGAATATGCAGCAGGGCGAGACCAAGCAGTACAACGCCTCGATCCCGATCCCCGA
Organism: Chloroflexia bacterium; assembly: GCA_049580985.1. Lineage (GTDB taxonomy): Bacteria > Chloroflexota > Chloroflexia > QHBQ01 > JADMIH01 > JADMIH01. Next base: position 5,851 of record JBAURA010000106.1, on the reverse strand, counting down.
GACGGTGCAGCCGAGCTATGTCGGCACGGCTGCCAGGCACGAGTGGCGGGTGCGCGCGTACCTGGACATTTCGATGGGCGCGGATATCGACGAGGACGCGGAGATCACGGTGCTGTAGGCTGGCGGTTGTCGGTTGTCAGTTGTCAGTTGTCAGTTGTCGGTTGTCGGTTGTCGGTGGACGAAAGTTCATGGGTTTCTAATTGGATGTCTGGAGTCCGAAGCGTAAGATAAGAGTGTTAAGAATGAGGGAGCCTGCCTGGCGGTAGGCTCCTTTTTATGGGGTTACTTGTGATTTGCGTATCTATGATATAAGATCAAGCGAATTGCGATGCTCAGGTCTTATTGTTCTCGCTTTCGTCCTTTGTATGCGTTTTTCGTCCACCATCCCCAGGAGAGAATCATGGTCCCTACAACGGAGTGGTACTGGCGTGTGCTCCTTATTATCGCGATGCTTGTGTCTATCGGGTGGTTCCTGTACAGGGCTAACCAGCTTGTGCAGTGGACGCTTATGGGGTCCGACAGCAAGCGGACTGGGCAGTGGGGCCAGCGGCTCAAGCTCTTCCTGACGTTCGTGATGGGGCAGTTGCGGATGTACAACCGCCGGAGCTATACGTGGGCGGGGGTGGCGCACTTCTTCACGTTCTACGGGTTCCTGGTGATACAGATCACGACGCTGGTGCTGTTCACGCAGGGGTTGTTTCCGGGCGTGCATGTGCCCTTCTTCGAGGAGAACGCCGGGTGGCTGCTGTTCGTGGACTTGATACAGGCCCTGGTGCTGGTGGCCATGTTGAGCTTCTTCTGGCGGCGGCTGGTGACGAAGCCGGAGCGGCTCACCGACTCGCCGGGGGCGTTCCTGATCCTGGGGGGCATCTCCACCCTCATGATCTCGGCGCTGGTGCTACAGGGGATCAGGATCAACCTGGGGGTAGAGCCTGGGGAGTGGCGGCCTTTCTCGATAGGGGCGGGCAAGCTGTTCGGGGGATTGAGCGCAGACGTGCAGACCTTCATACATGGGCTGGCGTATTTCGTGCATCTCGGCACGATACTGTGGTTCCTGGTGTTCATCGTCTACTCGAAGCACCTGCATATATTCACGTCGCCGCTCAACGTCCTGTTCTACGACCTGACGCCGAAGGGGGCGATGGAGCCGATCACGGATATAGAGGATAGGATCGAGAAGGAGCAGACGTTGGGCGCGGCCACGCTCAGCGATTTCGGGTGGAAGGACCTGATGGACACCTACACCTGTACCGAGTGCGGCAGGTGCCAGGACGCCTGCCCCGCGTGGTTGACCGACAAGCCCCTATCGCCCAAGAAGCTGGTGCTCGACATGCAGGAATATTTCATGGAGAGCGCGGCGCACGAACTGGGCAAGCGCGACGACCTGGGGCCGTTGCAGATGCTGGCGGCGGGGAAAAGCCCGTTTAGGACGATGGACGATGGACGAAAGACGATGGACGACGGTCGGACGGCAACCGCGGTCGAAGAGATTCCGCTGGTGGGCGGGTGGGTTATGGAGGAGACGCTGTGGTCTTGCACGACTTGCAGGGCTTGCATGGAGGCTTGCCCGGTGTTCATCGAGCACGTGCCTAAGATCACCGATATGCGGCGCTACCTGGTGATGCAGGAGAGCCGCTTCCCCAGCGAGTTGAACAGGCTCTTCCGCAACCTGGAGCAGAAGGGCAACCCGTGGGAGTTCTCGCCCAACCAGCGCGCGGACTGGGCCGAGGGGTTGGAAGTGCCGCTCCTGTCGGATTTATACGCGCAAGCAGAGGAAGAAGGCAAGGCGCTCTTCGCTGGACCGCCCCTGGCCGCCAAAGTGGAGACAGAGACGGCATCACACGGCGATCCTGTCTCTATAGTAGAGGCTAAACCGATAACCGATAACCGACAACCGGCAACCGAGCCGCTATTGGACGTGCTCTACTGGGTCGGTTGCCTGGGATCGTTTGATGCGCGCAACCAGAGGGTCGCGCAGGCGCTGGCCGGGATATTCAAGGAAGCGGGGGTGCGGTTCGCGATCCTGGGGAAGGAGGAGTCGTGTTGCGGCGACCCGGCGCGGAGGCCGGGGAACGAGTACCTGTTCCAAACGATGGCGCAGGCCAACGTGGAGGTGCTGAATACATACGGGGTGCGGAAGATCATCACGCAATGCCCCCACTGCTTCAACACGCTCAAGAACGAGTACCCGGAGTTCGGGGGGAACTACGACGTGGTGCACCACAGCGAGTTCCTGGACTACCTGATCAAGTCGGGGAGATTGCAGCTTGCCAACAGGGTGGAGCAGGCTATCACATATCACGATCCCTGCTACCTGGGACGCTACAACGACGTGTACGACGCGCCGAGGGCGGTGTTGGAAGCGATACCGGGGGTGGAGCTGAAGGAAATGCGCCGGAGCCGGAACAATGCGCTATGCTGCGGCGCGGGCGGCGGGCGGATGTGGATCGAGGAGCACACCGGGAAGCGCATGAACCAGAACCGGATGCAGGATGCGCTGGACACAGGCGCGCCCACGCTGGCGGCGGCCTGCCCGTTCTGCACCTCAATGTTCGAGGACGGCATCAAGGGGAAGGACGCGGGCGACCAGATCAGGCTGATGGATATTGCGGAGATGGTGTCGCTGTCGATGCGGCGCGATGGGGAGGCGGTAGGCGCGCGGGTGGGCGAGACGCTGCCCGACCCCGGCCCAACGACGAATACAGACCCGCTGGCGACGGGCGGGGGCGTGGGCGACCCGGACAGGGAGGAGCCGCCTAGTGTGTCATCATAGCTATGGGATCACCTTTGGAAACGCTAGAAAACTGTCGGTGCATTATCCATGGCGAAACTAAATCGTGGGTACTGTTCAAGCGCTGCAGCTGCGTGATTTTGTTGCAGCCGGACGAGTTCGCTCTGCCGGAACCTGCGGAAGTGTTGATAGCGCTTACTGGGCGGTCGTGGCGCGGCCAAGATGCTGAAGAGCTAAATGTGATATACGTAGAGGACAAGCGGCCTCCACCTACCGACAGAACGTGAGGATGACAATGCAAAATATCTGGAAGCGCATTGAGTCATGGCTCGGTGCGAATGTGCCTGAGTTGCTCGACACCCTCAATCCGGGCGCGAGCGATGCCGCAATCGCGGACGCGGAAGCCTTCCTGGGCGTTACGCTACCTGATGATGTCAGGGCCTCCTACAAGATACACGACGGTCAATCGCTTGATAACGCAGGCTTGTTGGAGGCGCGGGAGTTCTTATCGTTGGAGCGGATCAAGGACGAGTGGAAGGTATGGAAAGATCTGCTGGATGCAGGCGACTTTGAGGGTACCCTGAGCGAACCACACGATGGAATAAAGAACGATTGGTGGAATCCCGCGTGGATACCGCTGACATATGACGGCTCGGGCAACCACGACTGCCTCGACTTGGACCCCGCGCCGGGTGGCAAAAAGGGCCAGATAATCGAAATGTGGCATGACGATCCGGAAAGAGTGCTCGTATCGCACGGCTTCAGGGAGTGGCTGGAGGAGTTCGCTGACGGGCTAGAAGCGGATGAGTACGCGATGTCGGACGACTATGGTGGGCTGATGAAAAGAGGGGACATGTAGCGGGCGTCCCTGCCCTCCGACGACGAACACCGACCCGCTGGCGACGGGTGGGGCGTGGGCGATCAGGAGAGGGAGGAACCGCTCAGCGTAGCATCCTAGTGGATGGTTCTAGCTGCCCAGAGACAGAGATATGAGCGTGGACAGAGAGCAGTTCGCAGAACTGATGGAGAGATTGGCCCGCGCCTGGAGCGAGCAGGACACCGAGCTTGGGCTGTCGTGCTTCACCGAGGACGCGGTGTACATGGAGCCGCCCGATATACAACTCTACCTGGGGCACGACCAGTTGCGGCCTTACTTCGCCGCGCTGACGCCTGGGACGTTCATGCGCTTCCACAACCTGGGCTTCGATGAAGAGACACAGGTGGGGATGGGCGAGTACACGTTTGGCGAGGAGGCGGACGAGACGGCTGACCACGGAGTAGCGGTGGTCGAGCTACGGGACGGAAGGATCGCGCACTGGCGCGAATACCAGCGCAAGGGGCCGGTGCTTTTCAGCACGTTCGTCGCGGTCGAGGGGAAGAAGTGGCAATGGCATATAGGTAACTACCCGTGAGCGAAGCTGTTCGCTTGCAGGAGAGGCAATGAAAGAGACCTGGGACCGCATCGAGAAGTGGCTGGTGGCCAACTCGCCTAAAGCCCTCGCGGGCCTCAATCCTGGGTGCGGAGAGGACGCTATCGAGAAGCTTGAGGCGATCCTGGGAGTGGAGTTGCCGGAGGACTTCCGGGCCTCCTACAAGATACACAATGGGCAGGAGTATGATTCCCCATGGATGATCGGCGGGAAAGAGTTGATGTCGCTGGAGCGGATAGAGATAGAGTGGAGTTCCATGTTGGAGTTGCTGGACGGAGGCGACTTCGACGGTCTGAAGAGCCTCGCCGAAGGCCCCATGCGTAACGACTGGTGGAACCGGGCGTGGGTGCCGATCACTTATGACGGCGCGGGCAATTACTTTTGTATGGACCTCGACCCAGCACCGGGCGGGAACCGGGGCCAGCTCGTCAGATTCTGGCACGACGCGAATGACCGCAACGTGATCGCTCCCAGCTTCGGGGATTGGCTTCGACAGTACGCGGACGACCTGGAGGCAGGTGTATACATCGGGAATGAGGGCGGTTTCGTGGTCCTGAAAGCTTACGCGGAATAGACGCAGGAGGGGTAAGTTGGCAAGCGAATTATCAGGCAGAATAATGGCAGCGGCCAGTATGGTACGCGACAGGCTGCCGGAAGGGTGGACGCCGCAGGTAGGCATCATCCTGGGGTCGGGGTTGGGCGCGCTGGCGGACGAAGTGGAAGCGGTGGCCTCGATACCATACAGCGAGATACCGGGGTTCGCGGTATCTACCGTGATCGGGCACGCCGGTAGGATGGTGCTGGGGGGATTGGAGGGCACACGGGTGCTTGTAATGCAGGGAAGGCTGCACTACTATGAGGGGCATAGCCTGCAAACGGCGACCTTCCCGGTGCGGGTGATGAAGGCGCTGGGCGTGGAGACGATGGTGGTGACGAACGCGGCGGGCGGCCTCAACCCCGGCTTCAGGGCAGGCGATTTCATGCTGATCGCGGACCACATCAACATGCTGGGATGGGGAGGCCAGAACCCGCTGATTGGCCCGAACGACCCGGAGCTTGGGCCGCGCTTCCCCGCGATGAACCCCGCGTACGACCCGGTGTTGCTCAAAATGGCCCAGGAGGCGGCGGAGGCTTGTAACGTTCCGGTGCAAAAGGGCGTATACATAGTGCTGGCGGGGCCGAACTACGAGACGGGCGCCGAGCTACGAGCTTTGCGGCTATTGGGCGGCGACGCGGTAGGGATGTCCACGGTGCCGGAGGTGATCGTAGCGCGGCACGGTGGGATGAGGGTGCTGGGCATCTCGAACATAACCAACATGGCCCTCGCCGACAGCAATGAGCCTGTCAACCACGAGGAAGTGCTGATAGTGGCCGAGGAATCGCGGCCCAAGTTCGTGAGGCTGATACGGGAGATAGTGCGGAGGATGCGGGAGGCGTGAAACGCGAAACGCGAAACGCGAGACGCAACCGCCAAAAAGCCAAGAGCGCCAAGGTTCGCCAAGATTTATTAAGGAGAGTTACGTAGTCGCGTTTCGCGTCCTAGAGAACAGGAGGTATAGAAATGGCGGAAGAGAAGAAAACATCGTTTGAGGATCTGTTCGGCAAGAGCATCGGACTCGCCGTGGCGCTGGGGGCGCTGGCGGTGGGGGTGGCGGCGGCGGCGCTGAATAACGAGCGCGCGCGGCAGATG
>JBAURA010000105.1:0-2416 GCA_049580985.1 Chloroflexia bacterium | reverse complement strand
GGGCTGCGGGTCGCCTGCGCCCCGCGCTCCCCAGGTGGATCGACCCACATCCAGGGATCGCCATATTGGTGGCCGCCGCTATCATCGCCGCCGTTTGCTTTCTCTACGTCTCGCAGGTGACCAACGTCAGCAACGCCAATTACGAGCTACAGGCTCTCCAGGACCAGCAGGCGGTCCTCCAACGCCGGCAGGATGACCTGCGCCTGCAAATCGCCCAGGCCCAGTCGCTGACGACTATCGCCGACAAAGCGGCCCGCAAGCTACAGATGGTGCCTCTTGGGGACCATTACAGTTATCTACCACTGGCGGAAGGCCCCCTGGCAAGCCTGCCAGCCCAGCCTACGGCGGTTGTAGAGACGCCGGGGCCGTGAAACGCAAAACGTAAAACGTAACTATGGTTGTCCTTCGCCTTCGTCTTTCGTCCCAGGTATAGCTTATGGCAGCGACACTTACAGGTAATAATAGAGCGAAACAGGCTGCGCGACCGCAGCGGGTCTCATCGATCCGGCTGTGGGTTATGTTGGCGGTGTTCACGGTTTTCGGCCTGTACAACCTCTTCACGGTCTTCAAGTTGCAGATTCTCCAGTACAACGACCTGTCGGCGCGCTCGGAGCAGAGGATCAAGCGCAAAGAGACGTTAGTGCCCAGGCGCGGGTTGATCTACGATACGCGCGGGCAACTGCTGGCGGGGAATGCCACGGCCTACGATGTGTACGTGGACCTCACCCATCGCAAGAAGGACGCGCAACTGCACGAGATAGCCGACCTGCTCGCGCCGGCGTTGAACGAGAATCCGCAGACGCTGTTCGCCCGCTTCCGCGAAATGCTCGACCAGGAAGTGAACTATGTTAAGGTTGCCAACAGGGTTGACCTTAGCATGAGAGACAAGGTGAAGGAGTTGGCGGCTCGCTATGACGACGTGTTGAAGCCGGTGGTCAACTTCGAGATACAGTCGCTACGACACTACCCTAACACGACGCCCGCCGGGGCTGGTGGGCTTGCCGCCTCTGTGATAGGCTTCACCGACTATGACAACGTGGGGCACTACGGCGTTGAGGAGTTCTATAACGCCAAGCTGGCGGGCGAGGCGGGCTGGATAGACGCCGAGCGCGACGCCTACGGCAACCCGCTCGTCCTACAGCAGCCTGAAATGCAGCCCGCCATCGATGGCTCGGACGTGGTGCTGACCATAGATAGCGCGATCCAGTACATGGTCGAGCGCGAGCTGAAGGCCTCCCTGGACGAATTCAAGGCCGATTTCGGCTACGCCATAGTGCAGGACCCCAACACGGGCGCTATCCTGGCGATGGCGAGTTACCCCACGTTCGATCCCAACAAATTCAACGAGGTCACCAATTACGAGTTGTTCAAGAACCCGGCGGTCACCGACGTGCGCGAGCCGGGTTCCACGATGAAGATCCTGACTTATGCCTCGGCCATAGACGCCGGGGCTGTGACGTCGGCCACCAGCATGTACGGCACGTCTTATGTGGTCAAGTATGGGGTGCCCTTATACAACGCCACGCGCACCGAATGGGGCTGGCAGACGATGGCTCAGGGACTTGGCAGGTCGGACAACGTAGCCGCGATCTTTGCCGCCGAGATGCTCGGCCCTGATAAGTACTACGAATATATGAAGAACTTCGGCATTGGCACCCGCACGGGCATTGACCTAGCGGGGGAGGTGGCCGGGTTGGTTAGCTGGCCCGACTCGGACGGTTACAGCCCTGTTGACTTCTACACAATGGCTTTCGGCCAGAGCGCGGCCATGACGCCTCTCCAGTTGGTGAACTCGGTGTCGGCGGTTGCCAACGGGGGCACGCTGCTCAAGCCTTACGTGATGAAGGAGATACGGAAAGGCGACGAGGTAGTGGCGACCGGGCAGCGCCAGGAAGTGCGGCGCGTGATCGATCCCGCTACTACGCGCGATATTGCCGATATGCTCGCCAACGGCGTGGAGAACGGTATGGTAGCCCGTTTCTCGGCGGTACCTGGCTACCATGTGTCGGTGAAGACGGGCACCGCGGATGTGGCCTCTGACGGCGGGTATAACGGCATCACTTTCGCCTCGGCGATGGGGTTCGCGCCCTCGCACGACCCACGCTTCACCCTCTACATCGGCATCATGCATCCCCGCACAAGTCCCTGGGGAGAAAACACCACCTCCGTGTCGTGGGGTCGCCTCGCCAAGGAGCTACTGCTCTACATGAAAGTCCAGCCGACGGGGCCGCTGCCTACGGCTACGCCCTGAGGGATGGGGGTTAAGGGATTAGGGGGTTAGGGGTTAGGGAGCAGTAAATGCGGCACTGTCTCTGTTGTCACTTTTGTGCCAATCCGTTATGCTTTTGTGTGGCCTTTGATGACCCTAGCCGGGCTAGCAGCTGACCAAATCCCCTAACCCCTTAATCCCTTAACC
>JBAURA010000104.1:0-3630 GCA_049580985.1 Chloroflexia bacterium | reverse complement strand
CCCTCTACCCTGACCCCCATCTGGTCGGCAAGCAAAAAGGGCGGGCACGGGGACCCGCCCCTACAGACAGGATGAGAGATGACCGCACCAGATAAAACCGCTTCGCTCCTGCGTGAGGGACCGCGTGTGCTAAACATAGGCGTGCGCACCTTCGCCGACACGCTGGCAAAGACAGGCGCACCATATCTACACGTGGAGTGGCAGCCTCCCGCCGGGGGCGATCCTGAGTTGGGCTGGCTGCTCGCGCTTCTCCTCGATGAGAGCGAACCCAACAGCGTGGGGGCACGCATCAGCGCCGCCAACGAGAAAGCTGTATCGCGCATCCTGGCAGCGGACCCCGTCTGGGAGGACGTGCGGCCAGCCCGTGAGATCTGGCCGGAGATGGACGAGCGGCTCCTGTTCCATTCCGGCCCACCCATCGAGTGGGAGCGGATGTGCGGCCCCATGCAGGGCGCGGTCATAGGCGCAATCCTCCTGGAGGGTTGGGCAGCCGACGAGGAAGCCGCGCGCGGTCTCGTAGCGACCGGCGGCGTGCGGTTCGCGCCGTGCCACCACTTCGGCGCGGTGGGGCCGATGGCCGGGCTGGTCTCACCATCCATGCCTATGTTCGTCGTCCGCAACGTTGAGCACGGCAACCTGGCATATTCATCCCTCAACGAGGGGATGGGGAAGGTGCTCCGCTACGGGGCATTCGCGCCGGAGGTGCTGGCGCGGCTCCGCTGGATGTGCGACGTGCTCGGCCCCACGCTCCAGGTTGGGATCCGCGCCCTCGGCGGCCTCTCCCTCAAGCCGATCATGGCCCAGGCCCTCCAGATGGGCGATGAGCTGCACAACCGGCATATCGCCGCTACATCCCTTCTCTTCAAGAGCATAGCGCCCGCCCTCATCCGCGCCCTGGACGACCGCGAGCGCGTGGCCTCGGCCCTCGACCCTATCGCGGCCAACAACTACTTCTTCCTCAACCTGGCAATGGCCTCCTGCAAAGCGATGCTCGACGCCGCGCATGGCATACCGCACAGCAGCCTGGTAACAGCTATGGCGCGCAACGGCGTCGATTTCGGCATACGGGTGAGCGGCACCGGTGACAGGTGGTTCACAGGTCCGGCGGGTTTCCCCAAGGGGCTGTACCTGCCCGGCTTCACCGAGGACGACGCAGCGGGCGACATAGGGGACAGCGCCATTACCGAGACCGCCGGGCTGGGAGGCTTTGCCATGGGTGGCGCGCCTGCCGTCGTGAAGGTAGTCGGGGGCACGCCCGCCGATGCGGTGGCCTTCACGGAGGCGATGTACACTATCACCGTGGCGCGCAATTCCCAGTGGACGCTACCACCCCTCGGCTTCGCGGGCACGCCCACCGGCATAGACGTCCGCCGCGTGCTCGACACCGGCACCCTGCCGATCATCAATACGGGTATCGCCCATAAGCAGGCAGGTATAGGCCAGGTAGGCGCGGGCCTAGTCAATCCACCCATGCAGTGCTTCACCGATGCCCTCAAAGCGCTGGCTGCAGAGACTCTCGTTGGTAGTCGGTAGACCGTTGCCATGTCAGTTGTCAGTTGTCAGTTGTCGGTTGTCGGTATAATCAAACAATCGTACATGCTCAACTGTTCCTTTAAAGCAGAGGAAGCAGAGGTAACAGAGGAAAGCAGAGTTTTATTGTTCACTTAATCTCAGAGCTAATTATTCGTATTCGCCCAACATAAAAACTCTGCTTTCCTCTGTTACCTCTGCTTCCTCTGCTTTGAAACTACAGCTTGATAATGGGAGTGTCTGGGACAGCACGCTACTGTTCGCTATCCACCGTCTACCGTCCGGTAAGGAGACTAATGCCGACAGTCGTAGTGACAGGTGCATCTACAGGGATCGGGGAGGAGTGCGCGCTCACGCTGTGCAAGCTCGGGTGGCGCGTGTTCGCGGGCGTGCGGCGTGCCGAAGACGGCGAGGCTTTGCAGGCTAGGGCGGGTAGCAGCGAGCGGCTTCTCGCTGTGCGGTTGGACGTAACCGATGGAGAGTCTATCGCGAGCGCGGCACGGCTGGTGGGAGAAGCAGTCGGGGATGGTGGGCTGGATGGACTGGTGAACAACGCTGGGATCGTGGTGGCCGGGCCGCTTGAGTTCCTACCTATCGACGAGTTTCGCCGCCAGATGGAGGTGAACGTTACCGGGCAGGTAGCCGTCACCCAGGCGTTTCTGCCTTTGTTGCGCAAGGCGCGCGGGCGCATCGTCAATATAGGGTCGGTCAGCGGGCGCGTCTCTACGCCGATGCTCGGAGCGTACTGCGCTTCCAAGTTCGCCCTCGACGGCATGAGCAGCTCCCTCAGGATGGAGTTGCACCCATGGGGCATCCACGTGTCGTACATCTCTCCGACGGGCATCGCCACCCCCATCTGGCGCAAAGCCCTGGCCGAGGCCGACCGCATGACGGACCGGCTGCCTGCCCAGGCCTACACACTCTATGGACCCGTCATCGCCGCCATGCGCGCCAGGGCAACCAGGGCCGACCGCCACGGCGTCCCCGTGGGCGAGGTTGGCGAAGCCGTGGTGCAGGCGCTCACCACACCCCGTCCCAGAACTCGCTATCCGGTGGGCCGTATGGCGCGCATAGTCGAAGTGTTCCGCATATTACCCGACAAATTCCGTGAGCGCATCATCCTCCGACAACTCGGCAAGTAACGTCTGGGTAAACGCCGCCACGCTCGGCCCAGAGGTATATGCTTTCCGCAATGAGCGCAACCCCCACGGGCGAGTGATCGCGGTGCTCAAAGATGCGATCTACATTGAGAGCGACGAGGGACATATCATCTGCATCGCGCCGGGAGAAGGCGTGGACGGCCCCCTGGGTATGCGCGTGCTATCCTTCGAATCGCTGCGATCCGCGCCCCAGGTACGCGAAGAAGCAGAGGTTACCGTCTCGCTCCACGCGCTTACCATTGGAGGCACAGCGCGCGTCATGTGGGGCTATGCGGAACCGTGGTCGCCACGGTTGCCTCATTGGATCGGCACGTCTATAGCGAGGTTAGCAGCAATAGGCCGGCTGAAATCGTTCCTGGCCGAGACCGAGAAGGGAGGTCCATCCCAGGTCGCCGAGAAAATGCGGCCGATCCTATTGGATTTTCGCCAGGCTATACACGAAGAGGACTATGGCCTGGCAGCTAATGCCATCTGCTCGCTGCTCGGCCTGGGGGAGGGGATGACACCGGAGGGAGATGACGTGGCAATGGGCCTGCTGGCGTGCGCGGTCTGGTGGGCAAAGCTTGGCAAGCTGAACGTCAGGTACGTACAATTGCTGGCGCAGGTGGTGCGAGTATTCGCTGCTAAGACTACGAACAAGATCAGCACGCGTCTGCTGTGGCACGCGGGCGAAGGCCTGCTGTACGCACCCGCCATGACGCTCGGCACGGCTCTGCTGGCGGGGGAGCCGGGCGAGGTGGTTGAGCCTTTGCAGAAGCTTCTATCGGTGGGTAGTACGACGGGAAGAGCCGTCGCGACGGGCCTGCTGTACGGCGCTTGCTTGACAATGAAGTAGGGCAACCTGAAGTGGTGCATTCGACAAGTTCGTGTCAGGACGATTTACGCATCGTAGGGGCGGGTCCCTGTGCCCGCCCTCTCTCCTCCTTACCCCGGTCTTGTC
>JBAURA010000103.1:0-17516 GCA_049580985.1 Chloroflexia bacterium | reverse complement strand
TGAGGAAGAGCGTCCACAGGTTGAAGGAGGCGAGGCCGCCGGCCCCCTGCGACAGGAGCCAGGGCAGGGCCATCGGTAGAGGCAGCACCGCCGAGGTCGCGGCCCGCGCCAGCCATGTACGCCGTATGCCTTCAAACAGCACGTAGGCAACTGCGCCTCCGAATAGGAGTGCTAGCTCGTTCACGCCCAGCAGGTAGAGCGCGAGCACACCCACGCCCGTTACTGCCAGTGCGGCGTTTTTGAACGCGGTCCTGCCGAGGCCCCATAGCGCCTGCGCTACCACCGCGATGATCACAGGCTTGATCCCGTAGAGAAGCCAACCGGCCTCCGGCGTTGAACCATACTGCACGTAAGCCCACGCCAGCGATAAGACGATGAGCATGGCGGGGAGTATGAAGCACGCGCCGCCCACGATGAGGCCGGGCCACCTGGCGCGTATGTAGCCGAGGTGTATAGCCATCTCGGTGGAGTTGGGGCCGGGGATGAGGTTGGTCGCGCCCATCAAGTCGAGGAACCGCTCTTCGGTGACCCACTTGCGGCGCTTGACCACTTCGTCGCGCATGAGGGCGATGTGCGCCGCCGGGCCGCCGAAGCCTATGGTGCCGAGCTTGAGGAAGAGGAGCGCGACTTCACGAATGAAGGCGGGCTTGACACCTGAGGGTGGTGTGTCTGAGGTCACAGGTATGCTTTACCTGATGCCGCTCAGGTTTTTCCTCTAAACGCTTTGGATATTGCGTCTAGCTCGGCCATGTACTGTATGCGCTCAAAGACGAAAGGTCTCAGGGTTTCGTACGTCCATTGGCCCGTTCCTTGCTCCGCACCGCGATGAGGTTGTTCAAAGTCGCTCCAGGTTACGATATCGCTATCTATTGTGATCTTCACTAGAAACGGCCAGCAGCCCGGGAATCCGCACTCGCACTCCAAGACGGACACTTTGTCGGTGTAACGATACACTTCCTCGGCCGGCTTACCCAGGAAGTGTTGGGAAGGCAGCAACACGTCTATTGGTGCCAGACCGGCGTACCCACCAGCGATGCTCGGGCTACCTTCTCGCTCAGCATGAACCGCCTCGATCTCCTTCAAGAGGTCAACAAGATTCCTACCGTTGATGAAGATAAGCAACTCGTCGGCTTCGTCAGATATTTGGGCGATCTCAAAACGGATAATGTCCATGGTGTTTTGCAGGCATGCACGCAGACCCATAAGATACAATCATTAAGCTCCACTCAACCGCTCTATCGCCTCTCTTGCTAACCGGGGGAAGTCGGTAGGGCCGCGCGATCCTTTCAACTCTACCGCCTGCTTGTACAGCTCGATAGCGCCCTGTGTATCGCCCTTTGCTTCGTGGGCGGTCGCCAGGATGAAGGGTCCGAAGCTTTCGTTGGGCACAAGCTCCATCATCTGCCGGTAGTGCTCGATGGCCTTGTCGTAGTCCTGGCGGTTCATCCAGACGTTGCCCAGGTTGAGGTGCGCCTGGTGGGAGTCGGGCTTGAGGGCCAGCAGCCTGAGCATGAGCTTCTCTGCCTGGTCTATGTCGCGCGATATGAGCATGGACGAACCTATCGCGAGCAAAGCCTCGGTGTCGTCGGGCCGCCACAGGAGCACTGCCTGGCCGTAATCTTGTGTCGTGCCCCATTCCTGCCTCTTCAGGGCTGCTTCCATCTCCTTCTTCAAGCGCTTGATGTCGCCATCGTCCGGCCCGGCGAACTTCTTGCGGAAGGCACTTACTATGTCGCCTGCTTCTCGGTCTGGCCCCTCGACTTCCAATTCGAGGTATGAGCGGTTGCCTTTGTCCCAGTGCATCTGGTAGCGGATCGAGGCGCGCCGGCCTTCCGCCAAGCCGAACGTGGCTATCTCTATGGCGCTGCCATCGGTGGGGGAGTCTCCGGGCGGCTCCACCCTTTCGTGGAGGGTGATAGTGATACCTTGACTTGTGCCATATCTGGCTTTGCGGACGGTGATATGGGGGTCAGAGTCGTCTGCCTCGTGCTCTTCGGCTGTCATGTCCAGCGCGAAGCCCGGTTGGAGGTGCGCCGCATACCCGGCAACTGCTTCGGGGAGTCGGTCATCCTCCGGGTTTTCGAGGAAATAGGGTTGGAAGCGCTCTACCTTCTTTACCATGTGGCTACTCACAAGATGTGGCCGTCGCGCATTTCGCGCAGCGTGCCGTGAAACGCCTGGGTGGTGCGTTCCAGGTCAAGCTCGGTGTGTGCGGTTGACATGATACCCGATCTGCCCGACATGAGGTCCACCCCACGCTTCATCATGCCGGTTTGGAGGGCGGCTTTCACGGCGGGCTTATTCGACTCGCGCAAGGTCACGGCGTCGGCGCTTGACAGGTCCAGGGTGCCGTCGGGGTTGGCTCTCGCGCCCCGGCCCAGTAGTACGTGCCACATCGGCCCGTCGCCGTAGACGCAACTCCCTTCAAGCCCCAGGTCGGCAATAGCCTCGTTCATTGCCACGATCAGCTTGCGCCCCATGCGGGCTACATATTCCTGAGGTTTGCCCGTGGTCGCCTCGGTGAGCATGGCGATACCCGCCGCCGCGCTCAGGGGGTTGGCGTTGAACGTGCCAGGGTGGTTGATGCGCTTGTAGCGGTTCCACTTGGGGTCGCCGGTGTGGAACTCCAGGGCGGACATGGCTGCTGCCTTGCCTACTACCGCCCCGCCCGGCAGCCCTCCCGCCACGACTTTGGCGAGCGTGGTTATGTCGGGCACGACGCCTAGCTGGGCCTGCACTCCCCCCGGAGAATAGCGGAACCCCGTCACTATCTCGTCGAAGATGACGAGCGCGCCATGCTTGTGCGCGATCTCTACTACGCCCGCCAGGAACCCGGCAGGTAGCGGGATCGTGCCGTAGGATGCGCCGGTCGGCTCAAGGATCACGCAGGCGATCTCGTCGCCCTGTTGCGCGAATATGCGTGCCACCGCTTCCAGGTCGGCGGGCGCGACGAGCACATCCTGGAACGTGGAGTCGAGCACGCCCGCCGAGGTGGGCACGTCGAACGGGGCCTGGAAGCCCGCGGTCATGGCGTCGTACCAGCCGTGGAAGTGGCCCTGGAACTTGAGGAACCTGGGGCGCTCGGTGCAGGCCCGCGCCAGCCTCACCGCCAGCATGACCGCCTCGGTGCCGGAGGCCGTGAAGCTGATCCTCTCGGCGGAAGGCACGAGCCGCTGAATAAGCTCGCCCCACTCTACCTCCAACGGGTGGCCACCACCCAGGTGCGTGCCCAGCCTCACCTGCCGCTCGACCGCCTCTACGATGGTTGGGTGGCCGTGCCCCAGCAGCAAAGCGCCGTGCCCCATCCAGTAGTCTATGTATTCGTTTCCCTCCACATCCCACTTGCGCGACCCCTGCGCCCGGCTGAAATAGACCGGCTCTACCGCCCCGAAGTAGCGGTTGTCGTGCGTTACCCCGCTGGGGAAGACGCGCAGGGCGCGCTCAAATAGCTCGTGCGAGTGGCTACCTATGATGTTGGTGGTGCTCTCTTGCATATGCGCCTTCACATGCTCTCTATGAACTCTTTGGTGCCCGGCCCACCTCGCAGGCGGAGCCATATCGGGCCTTCGTCCTGCTCATACGCCAGCTCGAACAGGATGAAGCGGCAGCATTTGCGCTCGAACCGGACGAACTGCTCAAGTTTCCCGGCCCACTCGTCAGTCCCAGGAAATCGGAAGGCATAGCCATCAGGCAGCTCAAGCTTCTCCTCGACGCCGGTCCATATACTCTCTTCGATCTCGTCTTTGCGCTCTGCCTGTGCCTCTTCCGGCAACTCGCAAGCCACCGGCATCTCTTTCATTGTTGTGGTGCTATGCTCCGGCATGATTGCCCCCTACACTAGCTTTCCACCCGTTTCTGGTTCCAAGTTCCAAGTTCCAGGTTTCTAGTCCCTAATCCCTAATCCCTAGTCCCTGATCCCTGATCCCTTGTCAGATCCAGGGTTGTGTCGCCGCCGTCAGGTCGCTCTCTACGTTGCCGGTGTTGCGCGTGAGGGTGGCGGGTTCGAGCAGGAGGATGTGCGCCTCTTCGTCGGCCACAGGCTTGTGCTCCACACCTTTAGGTACTATGAAGAACTCGCCCTCGTTCAGCAGTATATCACGATCCTCCAGCTTGATGGTCAGGCGGCCTTTGACCACCATGAACAGCTCGTCTTCGTCATCGTGGTGGTGCCAGGTGAATTCGCCTCGCACCTTGACGAGCTTTACGTGCTGCCCGTTCAGCTCCCCTACGATCCTGGGACTCCATAGTTCGTTGAACAGGCCCAATTTCTGGTTGAGGTTCACTTTGTCCATGTTCTCCTCCCGCCTTCAAATTGATAGAACTGCAAGTTGTGGCTACAAAGGGATTGAATAAGGGTGGGTCGGCTTTGGTATGGTTCGTATATTGGCTTGGTCGATAGAGGGCGAGATCCTTCGCTTCGCTCAGGATGACAATGCCGACTGTGGATGACAACCTGTTAGTCGGGTGGCGCGTTGGATACACTCCTTGCAATTTGCTCCACTTCAGAACAACTTTGTGTACTATCAGTTTGCAATATTGCGCGTCTAACGCCAAGAGGACGAAGGTGGTATGCCCTTCGTCCTCCATATATACTATTGTACGGCAAAACGGTCCACCGTCTACCGTCCACCGTCTACCGTCGTCTGAACAGGCGGCCTATCGACCTGAGCACCAGCAGCCCGAAGGCAGCCGCGCCGCCGAAGAGGGCATAGCCGCGCCAGGTGGGAGGCGGCTCGACGATATCGCCGCTGGGGGGTACGTAGCTGCGCATGCGCCACCACAGCCGGATGATCTCTCTGAACGCGCGTAGTACAACCTTCACGCTCGCGCCTGACTGCTCGCCCGCCTGGCGTGGGTAGTGGTTTACGCCCACCTGGGTGAGGCTGCGTCCCTGCGCCTTGGCCTTCGCCAGGATCTCGGTGTTGATCAGGGCACCGGGCGACTCCAGGTTGATCCCCTTGAGTACGTCCGCGTGCATGATCTTGAACGCGCAATCTATGTCGCGTATCTGGATGTCGAACATTACTCTCACAGCCAGGCCGAATAGCGCGGCGTTTAGGAGGCGGTGGGCCGGGTCGTTGCGCTTGATGCGGTAGCCGGCCACGATGTCGTACTCCTCGACGTGGGGCGTCAGGTTGTGAATATCGTTGATGTCGAACTGGCGATCCGAGTCCATGAACATAATGTAGTCGCCCGTCGCCGCATTGAAGCCGCTGGTGAGGGCCGCGCCATAGCCGCGATTGACGGGGTGGTTTACCACTACTACGCGCGGGTTCTCGTTGGTCAACTCGTGGGCGATCTCCAAAGTGCGGTCCTTCGAGCCGTCGTTCACCACGATCACTTCGTAGTCGGCGAAGGCGGACGGCAGTACCTCTGACGCCTCCTCTACTACCGTCCGAATGTTCGGCTCTTCGTTGTGGGCGGGTAGTACCAGTGAGATCTTGCCAGGCACTTTACTGCCATCGTTTGACATTTCGGTATCTGTTTCCGTACGTTCCAGGGTCTGGGCCACATTGCCTCCGTGCGTAATATGTAATGCGTGAGTATCGATTACTAACGTCACGATTCACATACCGTGTAAGTTACATAGTTAGATTAAGTGTAGCGTAAAGGGGGGAGTGCGTCAAGCATATGGGGTAAGGTAAACGTTCGGAGTAGGGTGTAGAGGAGATGAAGATGTAGGGGCAAGGTATGCCTCGCCCTGGTGGGGCGCGTATAAGGTAGAGATCGTCGTGCCAATGGAGGGCAAGGCATGCCTCGCCCCTACAGCCTGGGTCTACACGCTTATGAGTCAAAATGTGTCGGGGAGCGCGCCTTTGATCCAGTTGACTGTGGTGACATTGGCATCCAGCGCGACCGTCACGAGGTCGATCCGCCAATTGGTGCGCTCGGGGTCTAGCTCGTGCGCTGCCATGTAGGCGTAGGCGGCGGCTGCCATGCTGGCGGCTTTGCGTGGTGAGATCGACTCTTCGGCCAGTCCCGGCCTGCCGTGGCGGGTGCGTACCTCCACGAAGGCAAGCACGTCACCACCCCCTTCATAGGGGCAGCGGGCCACAATATCGATCTCGCCTGGGTGGGCGTGCCAGTTGCGCGCAATGACCGCGCAGCCCTGGCTCAGCAGGTAGCGGGTTGCCCTGTCTTCGCCCTTCTCTCCTGTCGCGATATGGCTCTCACGCGACAATCAACTCCTCCTCGACTGACGCTTCGACATAGGGGAGCGGCTCGAATTGCCCAAGCATGGCAGCCTTGATGGGTGCGAACGACTTCCTGTGAAGAGGCGTTATGCCCAGCAGCCGGATAGCATCGCTGTGCTGCCGCGTGCCGTACCCCTTGTGCCGGGCGAACCCCCAACCTGGGTGGCTTTCGTCCAGTGCGTGCATGATCGCATCCCGCGTCACCTTCGCCACTATTGACGCCGCCGCAATGGACATGCACGCTTCGTCGCCCCTGATGATCGATTTCTGGGGCAGGCGCATGGCGGGTAGCTTGAAAGCGTCCAGGAGAAGGTGGTCGGGGGGCATGCCCAGCGCGCGCAAGGCCCGCACCCACGCCAGCCTGTTGGCCGGGCCGATCCCGATCACGTCGATCAGGCCGGGCGATACGATCCCGACGCCGATCCCCAGCGCCACTTCCCGGATGAGGGGGAGCAGCCGCTCTCTCGTCTCAGGCGACAGCATCTTGCTGTCGCGCAGTTCGTCCAGGGCACACGCCAAGTGGGGTATGCCGTCTAGCTCTTCGGGGCGGGGCAATACCACGGCCCCCGCGACCAGCGGCCCCGCCCAGGCCCCACGTCCCGCCTCGTCCACGCCTGCTATCACGCGATGGCCTTTGGCGTAAAGCTCGCGCTCGAAATCCCAGGTGGGGGCTATACACTTGTCCGCAATCGTTGCCACAAGTCGAATTGTACCAAAGCATCCCGATAGGATGCAGGTTTTCGACCGGAAAAAGAGAGAAGCCGAGGAACTCATGTGTTCCCGCGGCTTCCTGGTGGGAGGGGTCGTGTTATGCTTTGACCTGGTCCGGCTCCTGGCTGTCGGTTTCGGCTTCCGCCTCCGCATCGGCTACCGGCTCTTCGCCCTCGTAGTCGTCGCCCTCTTCGTATGCCTCGGCTTCGTCGAAGTCTTCTTCCAGCTCCGGCTCTAGGGCCTCTACCATTATGGGCGCGGCGGCAAGAGCGCCGCCCTTGCTCTTTGCATCGGCGCCCGGCCTGTACCGGCGCTCTTTGATGCGGGCGGCCTTACCTGTGAGGCCACGCAGATAGTAGAGCTGGGCGCGGCGCACGACGCCCCGGCGCACTACTTCGATCTTGTCGATGCGGGGTGAGTTGAGGAGGAAGGTGCGCTCGACGCCGATGCCGTGGGAGGCGATGCGGCGTACTGTGAAGTTGGCGTTGATCCCACCGCTCCTGCGGCGCATGACAACACCCTCGAACACCTGGATACGCTCGCGGCTTCCTTCGACTACCTTCACGCTTACACGCACGGTGTCGCCTACGCTGAAGTCGGGCACGGACGTCTTCAACATGACGGACGTGATGGCATTTATGGCCTGGGTGGGTTTCATTCTGTCCGGTTCTCCTGTATGTATGCTTTTACAAGTCCCTCTTTTTAGGCACGAAGGTTATTATAACATAAGGTGGGGTGGGTTGCAACGCCAGGAGTCGGAGCAGGAAGCTATTCGATTTCGGATTTTAGATTGCGGATTGCGGATTTTGGAATGCTGGGTATGGATTCACCGCAGAGAACGCGGAGGGCGCGGAGGTTTTGTTGGATTTTGGGTATGGGAGGTAGGGTGCATAGGGCTTTTGGGGTCCTATGCACCCAGTTCCTTAGTATGATTGGTTGGCTGAGGGCATGGTGTCCCTAGGCGCAACTGGTGAGTGTTCCAACGTGGGCGTAGCGGCCTACCCTGGCTACCGACCTGCGCTTATTGCTTTCTGCACAGAGCAGCCAGGTGTGGACGTGACACGAGGCACGTAGGTTGGGCTACGCTTATCACGTTTCGTGTGCATGGCCTCTATGTAAAGGTGCTGAATACGTAGTGCGTGCTGCGTGCTGCGTACTGCGTATTTGTAGGGTAGTGAAGCGAGGCCAAGACGCATAGAAGACAGTCAGCGATTGAAGACTGTCCGTACGAAGGGACACCAGAGGTCCGAACGCCCCTCTTTATGCGGTCAGAGGGTGAAACTTGTTTCGGGTAGAGTATAGCACATGTGTGCTGTTTTGCATACACCCATTTGGGTAGTCTTTTTGGGCATTTTCGAGGGATTTCACCGCAGAGGCGCGGAGGGCGCGGAGGGTTCGCTGAGGTTGGGGTGAGAAGGAGGATAAGGGATTGTGAGTTGTCGGAAATAGAGCGTCTCGACGCGCACGGTGGCGAGGTATTTGTAGATCAGTTCCATCGCCTGCCGAGGTCGCCAGCTGCGTATTTGACGGGGTCGATGAGGACGGTTTTGTTGCCCAGGTAGGGCGATTGGAGCGTGAGCTGGACGAGATGCGCTTGCTCAAGGTGCATGGCGGTGTACTGGCGATAGCCGTTTTCGCCGCGTGGGATGTCGGGGAGGAAGCCTTTGGTCTCGTAAAGTCGCACGGTGTTGACGTGGCTGCCCAAGGTTCTGGCGATGTCGGAGGTGCGCAGATGTGGTGGGGGCATGGAGGTAGGCGAGGTTTGTGGGATTGATGGTGAGTGGATCTAAGTGTAGATGTGATGTCTGAACCCTACAACTTTGGACTGGCATTTTCGGAGGCCACGATGAAGTGATCATAAGTAGTGCGTAATGAGATGGGACTGTATGATGGGCTGACTTTTGCTAATATGCTTAAGAAGGGTTTGAAGTGTTCCTGATAATTATCCTCATTTTACGTAAAGAGAAGGACAGGTCTTGTCTTGGGTGATTTTGGAGATGAGGCATCCGAGAAATATACAGCCCAAATTGAATTACAGCAACAATAATGCGTAAGTGTGCTATGATGTCTAGGATCTGACACAGGGGTTATTGTGTATGTCAACCCTTTCATTTGAACACCTCACTGAAACTGAATTTGAGGAGTTTTGCTACGATCTCCTTTGCCACATGGGCTTCCGTAATGTTAACTGGCGAAAGGGCACTGGGTTAGCAACCAGCCCTGCAGACAGCGGTCGTGATATCGAGTGTGAATTAGCTCGTGAGGAGATAGGTAATCAAACGTATTATGATATATGGTTTGTTGAATGCAAACACTACAAAAACAATCGTAGCGTTCCACGTGAGAAGCTACTAGGTGCTTTGTCGGCGGCAATGATTGACCGCCCTGATAGATTACTGTTCATTGTATCTAGTTTCTTATCGAACTCAGCAAAGGACTCTTTGGAGAGATTTTCCAAGGAAACTAGACCCGCGTTCAAAATATGGTATTGGGAACTGACCAAAATTGAAGAGCTATTAGGCAAATTGGCTGACAAAAACAAGCTGTTGCAAAAATATCGTCTAGGTGTTCCAAGCGACTTTACAAGCCAACTTCATCCGGCACATGTGGCCTATTTGCGACTAGCACCGACAAACACTCTGAGCTATGTAATTAGTACCCTCGATCTACTTGAGTCTGACCTAAGAGATCGAGCACTAAGTTGGGTCTATCGCTTAATTTTGCAGCCTCAGCTGCGCGACCCAACGAGTGCTCATGATAGGCTCGTCTATGATGCGCTTATTGCAGAACCCCGGGTTGATCAGAGCAGTTACGCAGCATTTAGGCAGCGTTGCTTTGACATTCAAGCTTCTGGATTCCTGAACGAGCACGTGCTTGCCCATTTCATCATATCTTTCGCACTCCAGAATATGCTTGCAATGGGTGACGTAGAGAAGACGACATCAACAATAGATTTGGTTCGCTCGATGCTTAGATTTCCTAAAGATTCAAGATTTAGAGATGGGACTCCCAAAGAGGAAACTCAGTTCCAAGCAGAGACATTGAGGGATGAACAGAGCATAGCAAGTATTCCTTCATTTATTTATCGAAACCGCGAGATTTATGTCAAGTTTTGTGAGGCTGTACTTCCCCGCCTTCAACGCGAACTTTACCATGATGGCTGATAAGGGAGATTGTCATTCTTTCAGAAGGAATATCATGAGTGCCCTTGGCAGTTCCCTATCATAAACACGGGTTGCCTCAAGTATTCTTGTTTGATGGTTGCGTTGAGCAAATTTGCATTGATATATATTTCCCGTACTAACCATGTCCCTTTTGAGATCTATCTGGAGGTTGGTTTCTATACTGGTCTCTCTTGATACTTCGGAACGCAGTTCATGCAGTGTATTACAGGGTGTAAAGGCTAAAGGGCAGAGTAGCGTTACGCTTCTTGCTCTATGATTTAATTCGCTATCTCTAATCGAAGACGCTTAATATGGTATAGAGCTTCCGTGACGGCCATTGGTTCCCCTTTATGGTCGCCCTCAAGGAAGTACTGTCCAAGTATGGCTTGGGCTTGGAGTGTGATTTCATCGTGGCTTTCGCGGTACAGCTTGCGGAGGAGATCGTCGATACAGAACCAGCCGTCACCGTGCTGGTGCGTACGTCGGACGAAAGAGTAGCTGATGAGTATGTCGAAGTCCATGGGAGTGGCCTGGAAGGCGAGGGCTTCACCGAGCATTTGGTAGATTTCGAAGTTGAAGGCGCGGCAGGCGCTTAGGGCACGTACGGCGTATTCGATATGCGTTCCTGCGTATCTGAGCAATCGTCCAATGGCTTCGTTGCCTTTGCGAGCCAATTCTTCGGACTGGATAGAGGTGAGGTCCTGTGGGAAGAGCGTTCCCTGGTGCTTGGCGGCAAGAGCAACATCGAGACAAAGGCCAAGATAGTAAGGATGAACTTCGTTAGGGCTGATACTTGCGTAGGTGACGAGTGCTTGACGCAAATCAGGATCCGTTACGCCTGCGCGCTCCAATAGCACATGGGCGTCGCTATTGGAGAAATAGCCAATATTGTGCACATCAAGATATTCTTGCGGGATTCTGAAGATAGCGGCGTTCTGCCATTGGGGTTTGTCACGGCTTAGCACGACGGTTACTATACCCAGAGACAGATCGAGATTCACGAGTAGGGCGCGGAACCACTCCTCGCGGGCGAAATATGCGTCAGATGGAAGAGCGCGTTCCGTACCCCTGAATGCATCATATGTATCGAAGAATAGGACAACGCGACTGGGAGCATGTTCAAGTTGCATGGCAGCATTGAGATCTTGGGCGAAGAGGATTGGGAGCTTATCTACAAGCTCTAAGTAAGGATCCATGCGCTCGATGGTCTCAACATCACTTTGAGAAAGTCCACGCTTCTGCCTCCAGAGGGTGAATTGTTTCTGTCCACCTCTAAAGAGGTATTTCTTTATCAGATCGAGTCCTGCTTTGCGAAATTTGCCTGCCGTTGCGTCCCTTAGTATATCGAGAATTGCGCCTAAGGCAGACGCTTCTTTGGGAGGGAAAAGGTAGTTTATGCGGTCTTTGGTGAGGCCGACGGTCTTGTGGAGATACAACAAGGTGGCGTAGTCATAGAGGGGGAAGCGCAGGCCGTACCTGGCGAGGGAGCGGCGAAGCATGAGGAGTGCACTGGCGGGTTCCTTGGGGCGTGCGTCCCCATAGGGTGGCATCCCGAAGTCTAGGTGAGCGTGGGGGAAGATCGGGGAACTCTCATCTTCAGTGAAGAAGCCGATGAGTTCATTGTATGAAATTGTCGAGAGATGGGAGCGGACGCTTTCGGCGAGCTGTTTACAGCAGTATTCGCTCAGGAAGCGCATGAGCCAAGACTTGCCATTGCCACCTTCACCATAAAAGAAGAGGATGGTGTCGTGTGGGGTCTCGTCGTAGAGGTAGGAAAGAAAGCGTCGGATGTGTTCGTTTCGGTCGGTGAAGAGCCAGAAGGCACTCCAATCCGTTATGCTTCCTGTCAGGCGTGTAGTATCGGTAATAGGCATTTAGCAAAATCTCTCATGGTTGGCTTAACTACCTAGATAATACCATATGAGCTGTTTGTTTGCTTTGTTGTACTTGCGTTTGTCGCATGCTGACATGGAGCCTCTTAATGTTTGTCGGCTCTATGGGATTATTGAGTTGGGTTGCGGAATTTGTCGCGGGTGAGCCAGTCGAAGAGGTTGCGGGCGTACTGGCGGTTGTCTAGCTGGGAGAGGTCGGTGCCGTCGGAGCCTACGCCGGCGTTGAAGAAGGTGTTGCGGTCGAAGGTGGCGGCTACGCGGCCCCGGCCTACGGTGGCGATCATGGTGATGGCGTAGTCGTTGCCGGTTAGCTGGCCGTTGGTGAGGGGGAGGTTGTTGCCCCGGACGAGGATCTGGGCGGGCGGGCCGAGGCGGCGGATGAGAGATACGCCTTCGCCCCGGAAGGAGGTGAGGCCGGAGAGGATGGGGTGGGTGGAGGTGACGAAGCGGGAGGCGGCGGCGTCCACAACGGTGTAGTTGTCGTGGTGGATCTCCATGCCGTATTGGGCCAGGAGGTCGTTGTCGCTGAGTTCGCCCGCGCCTGGGAGGTCTTGCTTGCGGTTGGGGGAGAGGCCGAAGCGGCTGTCGGAGAGGGCGAGGACGGAGCCGCCGTTCTGGATGTAGTTGTTGAAATAGCCGACTTCCTGGGCGGCGAACTGGCGGTTGTTGGAGCCGAGGACGACGAGGTCGTACTGGTTGAGGTAGGTGTCCCTGAGGGGGTTGAGGAGGGGGTCGAGGTCGTTTAGCTCGGTGATGTTGTGGCCCTGCTCGGAGTGGAGCATATCGACCAATTGGGAGTAGCCGTTGCGGCCCGTGTTGCCGATGCGGATCATTTCGCTGGGGTCGGTGCCTGGGGGCACGTTGCCGTAGATGAAGAGGATGCGGGTGAGGGTGGGCCTGGCGGGGGTGGTGGCGGGCGTGAAGGTCCAGGCGATTGCGACTAATGCCGCCAGCCCTATTATGATCGGTAGTGTCCTTTTCATGGGTCTATTTAACCACAAAGGGACAAAGATTACAAAGTTGTCAGTTGTCGGTTGTCGGTAGTCGATTGTCAGTAGGATGGGTGGCTTACTGACAACTGATAACCGGCAACTGACAACTTTGTGATTCCAACCATGTCACGGGAAGAAGGCGCTCACGGCAAGCTTGGATATTTGGCCGCGTGTGACGTTGTTGGCGGGGCGGAAGTATGGGCGGTTGGTGGGGGGCACGCAAGGCTCGGTGGGGCTGCCGCATGCGTAGCCGGAGATGATGCCACGCGTGGCGAGGTTCTCTATCCAGAGGTGGAAAGTGGAGCCAGTGGGCACGTCTTCGAAGGTTTGGGTGCTGAAGGGGTCGGTGTAGTTGGCTGTGATGGCGATTATCTTGGATACCTGGGCGCGGGTGGAGGTGGCGCTGGGGCGGAAGTACGGGCGGTTGGTGGGGGGCACGCAAGGCTCCTCGGGGCCGCCGCATGCGTAGCCGGAGATCGCGCCCCTGGTGTAGAGGGTTTCGATGTAGGGGTGGAAGGTGGAGCCAGTGGGCACGTCCTCGAAGGTCTGGTTGCCGCCTGGGGTGAGGAGGCCCGCCGAGAGGGCGACTATCTTCGATAGCTGGCCGCGCGTGACGTTGTTTTGTGGGCGGAAGTATGGGTGGTTGTCGGGATCGCAAGGCTCGGTATCGCCGCCACAGGGGTAGCCCGTGATAGCGCCTCTGCACGCCAACGGCTGGATGTAGTCGTAGAAGGTGGAGGCGGGTGGCACGTCGGTGAATTGGGGCAGGGGGCTATAGCGGTAGAAAGAGTACTCGACCGGCGAGGTCTCTTCGCGGGCGATGAGCCATACGTCGTCGGGGGCATGGGCGGAGATGCCATGGATGGCGGGCGCGGGCGGCCCAGGGAAAGCGTGAACGTGGGTCCAGGAGACGCCATCCCAGTGCCAGACGCCTGCCTCGGGGCCGGTAACGGCGCTGGCGCTGGCCCACACGTCGTTCGGGGCGGTGCTTGTGATGTGGTTAAAGAATGGCAGGCCGGGGAAGGTTGTCCAGTTGGCGTTATGCCAGTGGAGCAACAGTTCGGTGCCGAGGATCCAGGCATCGCCAGGGGCGACGGCGGTGACGGCAATGGCTCTGCCGATGGCGGGAACGGTGACCAGCGACCAGGTTGAGCCGTCGAAATGCTCTACGCGGGGGTCGAGCTGTTGGGGGCCGTTCTCGGTCGTATCGCCGACGGCCCACACGTCGTTAGGGCCTGTGGCCGCGACGTCAAGCAGCCGGGAAGCCTGGCCGGGGTTGGCCTGGAGGGTGCAGCCGCCGGAGGTACATTGTAGGATGGCCCCAGGATTATCGAAGCCGGCGCTGCTGTAATCCTCGCCGCCGACCGCATAAGCAAGATTGTCGGCTACAGCCTCGATGCCGTGGATGCTATAGTCTGATGCGAGTGTGGCGGCCGGCCCTTCTGTTACGGGGAGGATGCTCCAGGTGGAGCCATCCCAGCGCATGACGAGGGGATGGTTGAGGCCGATGGCGTCTTCATAGACCCCGCCAACCCACGCCTCGTGTGCCGACCAGGCTGAGATTGTGTACAGGGTATGTGAGTCGGCGTCCTCGGGGGCGGGATAAGGCATGGAGGTCCAGAGCGTGCCATTCCAGCGCAGGATTCCTGTGTTGGTAATCGCCCACGAGTCACCGTAGGTGCGGGCATCTATGTCTTGCAGGCGGTCGTATCTTGGGCTTGAGTCGATCTGAGTCCAGGCAAGGGGGCATTGGGAGACGACTACCGTGGGACTGACGGTGGGCGCGGGAGTGGGGGTAAGCTGCGGTAGAGATATGTTGGGTGGAGAGGCCGCACGGGACGTGGAGGGATAAAGCAGATATGCACATATAGCAAAGGCAAATAGTAAGCCTGAAAGGAAGAGGAATTTTCGCATGAGATGCCTCCTGAACCGAATTGAACGACAAGACATTTGGGTGACGAAATGTAAACGTTGGAGAGTTGTATAGGTTTCGTGGCCTGTAATTTAGGTGTCTTGCGGTTCAATTCGGCCTTCGGCAGGCAGCCTCTATGGGAAGAAGGTGATGCCTGCGATCTTGGACATCTGGCCCCTGGTGACGTTGTTTTGGGGGCGGAAGTAGGGCCTGTTGCCAGGGGGCACACATGGCTCGCCGGGGCCGCCGCACGGGTAGCCCGTAATGATAGTGCGCTGGGCGAGATTTTCGACCCAGGTGTGGAAGGTGGAGCCCAGCGGGACATCCTCGAAGGTTTGGGTGCTGACGGGGTCGGTGAAGTCTGCGGCTATGGCTACTATCTTCGAGATCTGGGCGCGGGTGGAGGTGGCGTTGGGGCGGAAGTAGGGGCGGTTAGAAGGGGGTATGCACAGCTCGCCGGGGCCGCCGCATGGATAGCCCGTTATCGCGCCGTGGACGTACAGGGCCTGGATGTAGGGGTGGAACGTGGAGCCTATAGGTACATCCTCGAAGGTTGCTATATTGGGTATTAGTTCAAAGCCCGCCGAGAGGACGACTATCTTCGATAGCTGGCCGCGCGTGACGTTGTTCTGAGGACGGTAATAGGGGCGGTTGTTGGGAGGCATGCACGGCTCGGCATCGCTGCCGCATGGGTAGCCGGAGATGATGCCCCGGCAGCTAAGGTCGTTGGTGTAGTAGTAGAAGGTGGAGTTGGGTTGGACGTCTTCGAATTGCTGAGGGGGCTGGTAGCGGGCGATGTAGCCGTCGGCTCCTACCGTCCATACGTCATCCAGGGTGAGGGCAGAGACCCCGAAGAGGTCGCCGGGAGCGACACCAACAGTGCCCCAGCCCACACCGTTCCAATGCCAGATGTTTTCCGGGAGATGAGGGAACGGGCCTCGACCTACGGCCCAAATGTCGTCGGAGGCGATGCCTGAAATGCCAAATATGAGGAAGGGGAGGGCGGACTCGTCCCATGTAGAGCCATCCCAATGGAGAGAGCCGCTGAGGCTCACGGCCCAAATGTCGTCGGGGGCGATGACAGCTACGCCCTGGAGGGCGCCTGCATCAGGAACGGTGAAGACCTGCCAGGAGATGCCGTCGTAGTGCATGACGAGGCTTGCGGAGCCCGTGGTACCGACCGCCCAGACATCGTCGGCGCTGGCAGCGTCAACCGCGTAAAGGCCGCCGGAGATGACCGGGTGCGGCATCGACATGCAGATACCGGACACGTCGCAGTGGGTGATGGTAGGAGGCTCGCCGACCAGGCTGCGGCCCACGGCGATGGCCTCGCCCGCGCCTATAGGAGTAATCCCTTCAAGGACGTTTATCTCGCTGCCTGATGAGGGGGCGTCTTCGGCGGCGTAGAGGAGGCTCCAGGCCAGGCCGTCCCAATGGTAGACGATATTGTGGGTGCTGAAGCCGTCGCTATATCTGCCAGCAGCCCACACGTCGTCGGCCTGGCGAGCGGCTACGGCGCGGAGGTCAAGCGAGTCGAAGAGGGTGGGCGGCGTGGGGAGCGGCACAGGGTTCCATGCGGTTCCGTTCCACCTGAAAGCGCCTACGCTACCGACGGCCCAGGCATCATAATGGGAAACGGCGGCCACAGCTTCCAGGTTGACTGTAGTATAGCTGGGGATGTGGGACCATGCGGGGTCGCAGCCTTTATTGGGGGTAGAAGTGGGCGTAGCGGTGGCGATGGGGGTGGTAGTAGATGTGACAGTGGGGATGGTCGTTTCGGTGGCGGTCGCGGTGGCTGGCCCGTGCGGGGCCAGCATCGTGGAGATGGCAGAGGAGGGAGCGGGACGAAGCAGCCAGGCACAGAGTACGATCAGGGCGAACGCTGACGGGGCGAGGATGAGTCTGTGCATACTCCCTCCTGGGATTATATATTTATGGAAAGAAGGTGATGTCGGCGATCTTGGACATCTGGCCCCTGGTGACGTTGTTCTGGGGGCGGAAGTAGGGGCGGTAGTCGGGTGGGACGCACGGCTCGCCGGGGCCGCCGCATGGGTAGCCGTTGATGATGCCACGCTGGGCGAGGTTTTCGATCCAGACGTGGAAGGTGGAGCCGGCCGGGACATCTTCGAAGGTTTGGGTGCTGACGGGGTCGGTGAAGCCTGCGGCTATGGCGACTATCTTCGAGATCTGAGCGCGGGTGGAGGTGGCGTTGGGACGGAAGTATGGTCGGTTGGAGGGCGGCACGCACGGCTCGCCGGGGCCGCCGCATGGATAGCCCGTTATCGCGCCGTGGACGTACAGGGCCTGGATGTAGGGGTGGAACGTGGAGCCTATAGGTACATCCTCGAAGGTTGCTATATTGGGTATTAGCTCAAAGCCCGCCGAGAGGACGACTATCTTCGATAGCTGGCCGCGCGTGACGTTGTTCTGGGGGCGGAAGTAGGGCCTGTTACCGGGGGGCACGCAAGGCTCGCCCGCGCTGCCGCAGGGGTAGCCAGAGACGATGCCACGGCAACTGAGGGCCTGGATGTAGGAGTAGAAGGTGGAGCCGGGTGGCACGTCTTCGAGGTACTCAGTGGGCCACCGGTAACGGGTGATATAAGCATTGGCGGCACCTAAACCTCCACCCACAGCCCACACATCGTCGGTAG
>JBAURA010000102.1:0-4081 GCA_049580985.1 Chloroflexia bacterium | reverse complement strand
TGAGAAGGCTAGCCTGGAATGGGATGTACGCCGAACTGGCGTGGGAGTGTGCCATGATACCGTGTGATGGCCTGGAAGCTTTGCTGGTAGCCTCGGATGGCACGGTTGTGCGGGGTCGAGGGGCGGGAGCGCCCGGCCTTGTAGCCGGCGAGTTGGTTTTCCAGACCGGGATGACCGGCTACCAGGAGGCTCTGACCGATCCTTCCTATGCCGGGCAGATTTTGATCTTCACCTACCCACTGATAGGCAACTACGGGGTTGGGCATACCTATAACCAGAGCGGGCGTATTCATGCGCGGGCCGCTATCATGCGCGACCTCATGTCGAGCGGCGGACACCGGGACAGTCATACGGACCTGGATGATATGCTACGCTTGCAAGGCATACAGGCTATGTGGGGGGTCGATACGCGCTTCCTGGTGCGTAAGGTGCGCACGCACGGAGTGCTGCCGGTGGCCCTGGCCGTTGGCACCGATGCCGACTTGCCCACCGAGGATATGCTGCTCTCTATGGCGCAGGGGCTTGACTACGGCGCTATCGACTTCGTGTCGGAATGTACGTCCAAAGAACTGATCTGGCACGCCCCGGCCTCTCCCGACGGATCGCGCATAGCCTTGATAGACTACGGGGCCAAGCAGAGTATGCTCGATCGCTTGCTTGAGCGTGGCGCGGGCGTGTGGGTTGTGCCTGCGCACGCAAGCGCTGACGAGATATTGGAGTTACAACCTGACGGCATATTCCTCGCCAATGGGCCGGGCGATCCCGCCAGGCTGGACTACGCTATCGCCGCCGTGAGGGAGCTTATCCGCCAGGCTGGCGTGCCGATCTTCGGTATCTGCCTGGGCCACCAGCTACTGGCGCTGGCCTCGGGTGGGCGCACCCACAAGATGCGCTTCGGGCACAGGGGAGCCAACCAGCCCGTGCTTGAGCGCGACACCGGGCGGCTGTACCTGACCACACAAAATCACGGCTACGTAGTGGACGCGGACTCGCTCCCGCCCGATTATCGCGTTACCCACACCAACCTGAACGACGGCACGATGGAAGGGCTTGCCCACGTGTCGCTGCCTATTTGGAGCGTACAGTGGCACCCTGAGGCGTGCCCAGGCCCCGCCGACTCTCTCGGGCTGTTCGACCGCTTCCTGACGACGGTGGACGGCGGACGGCGGACGGGAGTAATTACGAATTACGAATTACGAATTACGGGTTAGACGTGCTGCCCGGTCTACCGACTACCGTCCACCGTCCACCGTCCACCGTCCACCGTCTACCGACTACCGTCTGAGGAGTAGTGCATGCCTAGAGACGCGGGCATAAAGAAAGTACTGATCATCGGATCGGGGCCTATTGTGATCGGGCAGGCCGCCGAGTTCGACTATGCCGGCTCGCAGGCGTGCATGGCGGTCAAGGAGGAAGGGGTGGAGGTGGTGCTGGTCAACTCCAACCCCGCTACCATCCAGACCGACCCCGACACCGCCGACAGGGTCTATATCGAGCCTCTGACCGTCGAGAGCCTGGCCGAGATCATCGCGCGGGAGCGCCCGGACGGGCTGATAGCCACGATGGGCGGACAGACGGCGCTCAACCTGGCGGTGGACCTGGAGCGGGCGGGGGTGCTTGCGAAGTACGGGGTGCGGATGCTTGGCACGTCCACCTACAGCATACGGCTGGCTGAGGACCGCCAGATGTTCGCCGACCTGATGGTGGACCGTGGGCAGCCGGTGCTGCCGCACGTGACGGTGGCGGACCTGTGGGCGGCGCGCGATTTCACCGCGCAATACGGCTTCCCGGTGGTGGTGCGCGCGCCCTATTGTTTGGGGGGCACGGGATCGGGGCATGCCTCGAACCCCGAGGAATTAGAGATCATGGTGGAGAACAGCCTGCGCCTAAGCCCGGTGAGCGCGGCTTTCATCGAGCGTAGCGTGCTGGGGTGGGCCGAGGTCGAGTATGAGGTGCTTCGCGACGGGCAGGACAATGCGATCACCGTCTGCAACATGGAGAACATGGACCCGCTGGGGATACACACCGGCGAGTCTATCGTGGTGGCCCCGAGCCAGACGCTGTCGGACGACGACTACCAGCGCCTGCGCACGGCTTCGCTCGATATAGTGCGGGCGCTGGACGTGCGGGGCGGCTGCAACTGCCAGTTCGCGCTGAACCAGGCCACGGGCGAGTGGGTGATCATCGAGGTCAACCCGCGCCTGTCGCGCTCGTCGGCGCTCGCTTCGAAGGCCACGGGCTACCCTATCGCGCGGGTGGCCGCTAAGATCGCGCTGGGCTACACCCTCACCGAGCTAAGGAACGACGTTACAGAGGCCAGCGCGTGCGCCGAGCCTGCCCTCGATTACGTGGTAGTCAAGCTGCCCAGGTGGCCTTTCGACAAGTTCCGCGAGGTTGATCCGCACATCGGCATGACTATGAAGAGCACAGGCGAGGTCATGGCGATAGGCCGCTCCTTCGAGGAAGCGTTCCTCAAAGCGCTACGCAGCCTGGACGTGGGCGGTGGCTGGCTCACGGTGGACGAGCGCTGGACGCCCGAGAGCATACGCGCTTGCCTCCAGCGCGCCACGCACGAGCGCCCAGCCGCTATTTACAACGCACTGGCCCAGGGCTGGAGCGTGGAGCAGATAGTCGATCTAACACGCATCCATCCCTGGTTCATCCAGCGCATCCGGCGCATCTGGAATGCGGAATGCGGAATGCGGAATGCGGAATGGAAGAGTGAGCGCGAAACCCGAATTGCTCTCCACCAAGCCAAGCAACTAGGCTTCTCCGATGAGCATCTGGATACGATTATTCCTCACTTAACATTTGCTATTCCGCATTCCGCATTCCGCATTCCGCATTTACGCAAGGCGTTGGGTATCCGTCCCACTTACAAGATGGTGGACACTTGCGCCGGGGAATTCGCGGCGGCCACTCCTTATTTTTACTCGACGTATGAGGACGAGGACGAGGCCGAGCCTCTGGATGGGAAGAAGGCTATAGTGTTGGGGAGCGGGCCTATCCGCATCGGGCAGGGGATCGAGTTCGATTACTCGTCGGTGCACGCGGTCATGGCGTTGAGGGCCGCGGGTGTGAAGGCGATTGTGGTCAATAACAACCCCGAAACGGTGAGCACTGACTATCACCTTAGCGACCGGCTCTATTTCGAGCCTCTCACGCTGGAGGAGGTGCTGAACGTAGTCGAGCACGAACAGGAGAGCGGGGAGTTGCTGGGCGTGATCGCGCAGTTCGGCGGGCAGACGGCGCTGAACCTGGTGCAACCTCTCACCCAGGCGGGCGTGACGATCCTGGGTACCTCGCCCGCGTCGCTGGCCGCCACCGAGGACCGCCAGCAGACGGCGGCGGTGTGCGAGAGCCTGGGGATACCCGTCCCGCAGTGGCAGATCGCGCACAGCCAGGAGGAATTAGAGGCATTCGCGCCTCGCATCGGTCTGCCGGTGCTGGTGCGCCCCTCGTATGTGCTCGGCGGACGCGGCATGAAGATCATCCGCAACGTCGAAGAGCTGGGGTCTTACCTCAAAGCGCTTGGCCCGCGCCTGAGCAGGCACCCCGTGCTGGTGGACCAGTTCCTCGAAGGCGCGCTGGAAGTAGACATCGACGCCGCTTCGGACGGGCATGATATATGCGCGGTGATAATGGAGCAGATTGAGCCTGCGGGCGTGCACTCAGGCGACAGTACCTGTGTATACCCGCCACATACCCTGTCACAGGACGTGCAGGAGCGCATCCGCGATTACACTCTGAGATTGGCGCGACATTTGCATGTGATGGGGCTGCTCAACGTGCAGTACGCGGTCAAGGATGGGGTGGTGTATCTGCTGGAGGCGAACGCCCGCGCCAGCCGCACGGTGCCGTTCGCCAGCAAAGCCTCGGGCGTGCCGCTCGCCAATATTGCCACGCGCCTGATCCTGGGGGCGTCGTTGCGGGAGATAGCGCCGGAGTACGAATTACGAATTACGAATTACGAATTACAGGGCGGGGGAACAGTCCTCAGCCCTCAGTCCTCAGTCCTCAGTCCTAAAGTGAGCGTGAAGTGCGTGGTATTTCCTTTCGACAAGTTCCCGTCGCTATCGAG
>JBAURA010000101.1:0-2501 GCA_049580985.1 Chloroflexia bacterium | reverse complement strand
CTTGTCATTCTGAGCGCAGCGAAGAATCTGTCTCCCTAAGATCATTCCTGCGGAAACAGATTCTTCGCTGCGCTCAGAATGACAAAACCAACCGGATCGGCCTTCGTCCCGCACTCTTACTTCCTTTTTCTACACCCTCTCAGCATACAATTCAACCTTGGTTTACTTCCCCGTGCCTTGCCCTTTTTGTACATCCTCGTTAGTTAGGTGAGGGGCTTCGACTCTATAGGGAAGCCCTCGGATTGCAACGCTTCCCAGCCACCGAGGAGGGCGCGGGCTTTGGTCCAGCCCGCCTGCTTGAGGGCACGCGCCACACGGGCGCTGGTAGCTTCGTTCCTTCAGGCACAGAAGATGGGGAGCCAGGCGTCCTTCGGCAGGCCGGCTTCGCGGGCTTGCTCGGCCAGCATGGGCATGTTCGGGTTGAGGCGTACCGCCCCCTTCACCATTTGCTCGCTCCCGTCGTAAGTGCGCTCGGTGCGGGCGTCCACCAGCACTACCGGCTCGCCGGCGCGCTCCAAGGCGCGCACCTCGGCTAATGAGATGCGCTCTATGCCCGCCTCCCTTGTCTCATCTTCGTCGCCCTCTTGCGCGCCAGGCTGCTGTGCTCTCCCGTTCTTGCGCTCCTGAACCGCGCCATCGGGGGCAACGGAGGTAGGCGAGGTTTGCTTGCCATGTGGGTCCGGCATGAAGGCAAGCTGCTCACCGCTCTCTTCTCCGCCTGAGCGGGCAGGAGGCTCGTCCGAGGCGGGCGGCGGTGGAAGACTTATGCCTTTGCGTGGGGTGCGCGTCAGCGCCATTATGGAGCCGCCGTGCACCACTACGGAGGCCAGCACGACCAGGGCGCAGAGGGAGAACATTTCGGCCCCGCCCTCCACGCCATCGAAAACGGGCAGGAGCACCAGCAAAAGCGTGCTCAGGCCGCTCGGCCCTAACCAGGAGATGAGCAGACGGTCGCGCCGGGTGATCTTCTCGCGGAGCAGCGACAGGCCGAACGCCAGTGGGCGTATGGCGAACACCAGCAGCACAAAGAGCAGGGTGAAGGGGGAGAGCAACCCCAGTCCAGACCAGATAAGGGAGCTACCGAAGAGGACGAAGGCGAAAAGGAGGGCCATCTCGGCTGTGGTCTCGCCGTATTCGAGGAAGCAATCGCATAGCTCGACGTCGAGAGCCGAGATGGTGAGGCCGGCGGCGAAAGCGGCCAGGAAGCCGCTCCCGTGCAGCGATTCGGCCAGGGCGAAGGCGGCGAAAGCCACGCCCAGCGAGTAGATCGACTCGTAGTCGCGCCGCACGCCTATGCGCCGGCGAATGAGGTCGAGGGTGGCGACGGCGAGGAGGGCGACTACGATACCCGCGCCTGGCCCCAGCACGAAGAGATTGACCGCAAGCTGGACCCAGTCCGGCCCAACGGCTCCCGGCGCATCCGCTCCACTGTGCCCCAGGAAGGTCATAGCGACCAGCACGATAGGGAGGAGCACAACGTCGTTGAGGCCGCTCTCAAGCCGGAGGGCCTGGCGGGTAGCTCCCGATATGTTGCGGTTACGGAGGAGGCCGCGCAGGATCACGGGGTCGGTGGAGGCGATGGCTGCTCCCACGATGGCGGCAGCCGGCAGGGGCAGGCCAAGGAGCCACCAGCCTACCAGCGTGACCAATGCAGCCGTCAGGAGGGTGCCGGGACCCAGCACCAGGAAGGCAAGCCTGGCGTGCTTGCGCGCCTCGGTGATGTTGAGGCTGAGCGCGTCGGTGAAAAGCACCAGCGCCAGGCTGAGAGTGGCGACTACCCTCAGGATCGGGGAGTCGAGATGGATGTCGAGGAGGCCCAGGCCGGGCGGGCCGAGGACGGCGCCCAGCGCCAGGAACACTGCCACCTGGGGGAAGCTGCTCCGCTCGATAACGCCCGACATGAGCGAGGCGACAATGATCACCACCCCTACCAGGGCCAGCATCCCCGCGAAGGACTCCGCGCTAAACTCCATACGGGCTGTTCACCTCTGCTCTTTCCGCTTTCTTCCCCACATTATACTCAGATTTCAAGCTTGTAGGGGCAGGGAGTGGGGAGGGGATTAAGGGATTAGGGGTTAAGGGATTAAGGGATTAAGGGATTGGGGGTTGTTGGAATGGTAAGGGCTGTGCAGGAGATGGGTGTGAAGGAGGATGGTTTTTATCGCGGAGAAGTAGGAGGAGCGGAGAACGCGGAGTGTTGTCTTGGATTTTGGATTTTGGATTGCGGATTTAGGGTATGGGAGGATAGGGTGCATGGGCTTGGTGGGCCTATGCACCCTGATTGGTTGTTTCCTTGTTATTTGGTTGTTGCCGGGCAGAGGGCGGACACGTGGGTCCGCCCCTACACGGTCATGGTGGTTGGCTGGTAGGGAGAGGTGTCCCTATGGCGCAACTGGAGCGTGTTCCGCGTGGGCAGCAGGAGCCTAGCCCCTACCCCATCGGGTAGGTGGTTCGGGCGTGACACGTGGCACGTAGGACTTCCTGTGCTTGACACGCAACGT
>JBAURA010000100.1:0-5172 GCA_049580985.1 Chloroflexia bacterium | reverse complement strand
GCCCATACAATGCTCGAAAAATAGAGGGCCAGCAGGTACGCCCCGGTGCAGGCCAGGAAGAACTGCAAAAATGTGGCAAGTTGGTTTAAGAACTCCGGCATCTTCTCTCAGGGATCAGGGGTCGGGGGCCAGGGATCAGGAATTACTGCGTATTGCGTATTGCGTATTTACATCTGGCCCATTGGTTACATACAAAAGCGGCCTGAGCGGGAGCCGAGGTCGCACGCAATGTCCATTATAGCATAAGGGATCAGGGGCTGGGGTTAGGGATTGGGGATTGGGGATTGGGGATTGGGGATTGGGGATTGGGGATTGGGGATTGAGGTGGCATAACCTAACCCCTTAACCCCTTACCCCCCAATCCCTTCCTCAGAGCGCCTCGAAGTGTTCGACGTCCAGCACCCACACGGACGCGCCGCCTACCTGTACCTCTATGGGGCGGGGCATGTAGAACTCGGCCGGGTCGAAGGCTGAGGGGTAGGAGGATACGTACTCGTTACGGGTGTGGCAGCTTTCGCCTATGACATCGAGCACTTTCTGGAGGTTTTCTTCGGGCATCGCCAGCATGAAGGTGGAATTGCGCTCACGCAGGAAGCCGCCCGTGCTGTCGATGGTAGTGAAAGGAATGCCCTTCTGCCTGAGGGCGTTCCCTAGCTTGACTGTGTCCTGGCCCTGTACGACCGCTACTACTGCTTTCATGGGTTTAGGAAGACATGAGATGTGAGAAATTAGAAATGAGAAATGAGATTCTTAGGTGATGGAGAGGTGTGGCGATGCTCATACTAGCGGATAGTAGGCGGTTCTGTCAAGCGCGCTGCCGGCGGGGCGCACAGGTAGCGAAGGGGGTAACGATATCTACTCCAAAAGGAGTAGCGGCATTCGTCCATTGCTCGCTATGACAGGGAGGTTTTGGGAGCTTATACTCTGCACAGCATGAGATATGGGTGTCATTACATCGGGAGCGGTGGTCGATCCCGCTATTGCTGAGGAGAAAGCTGCATGGCATCAATTCGTACTTCCAGGTATGGCCTGCGAGCCGCCATTTTCGGGTGCATGGCTATGTTGCTACTGGGTGCGGTTGCGCCCATGGGCAGCAACCTCGCGCAGGCGCAGACCCCCGTGCCCCAGGACGAAACGGGACCGTACCGCTTTACGGCGGTGGAAAAGTGGCAGGGCACGTTCTCCTACCAGGGCGGGGGCGCGGGCGAGCAGCAGGTGAGCCAGGGGCATTTGACGTGGAACGCCAGCCACACAGCGCACGGCACGTTCACGATGGAAGGCCCGACCTTCCCTGAGCCATGGCGCAACTTGGCCGTGTGGGAAGGGCCGGCAGAGGGCCTGGGCTCGATCAACACCCAGATTACGCTGACCGACCATTGCGAGGAGCTTCGCCGTTGGACCGGCGGCGGGGCGATGCCGGGCGTGCTGGGTCCTGGCGATGGCCTGAAGCCCGCGCCGTTGCGGGCCAGGTTACGGATCGACTTCGACGAAAAAGAGTACAACTTTTCGGTCAGCCCGGAGGGCATCGATACCACCGAGTATTACAAGCTTACCTGCCCGAACTATACCAACGAAAGCACGTCCAGCTTTAGTACCATGCTGGGTGGCGGCGGTTTTTCAACGGGCCTCGCTACCGCGAAGCTGCCTGATACGGGCCTTGAGATTGACGGGACCGTGAGTTTCGATGACCAGCTTGCGCAGATGTGGGCCATATCGGACGAAGGTGGCGTCATTCCGTGGACTTACCAGTGGGGACTTCAGCCCGCCGGGAAGGCCGACGTAGAGATGGTCGTGTCGCCCGAAGGCTTCGACAGGTGGCTGCCTGAAGGCGGGACTGCTGTCAACCGGGGCGGCATAGGCGTAGGTGCCAGCGCACCGGCTCCTGCCGCCAACCTCGGGCAGGCAGCCGATAACGGAGTGGAGATCGAGTTCAGCGGCGGCAACGCCCTGACCGTGACCGCCAAATTGCAGGGCGTGGACGGGGGCGCGCTCAAGCAGAAGGCGCGCAAGTTCACATTCGAGCTACTCGAAGTGTCCGACGAGCCTGGCATCGCCATGAACGCGCCCAACGTGAAGGCGCGGAGAGATTTACCGGACCTTGAATTCCAACAGATACCCAACTTCGCGGTGTCGGTGCGCGTGCTCGATTCCAAGAAGGCCGAAACGACTACCGAAGGTCTCACCGAAGCGCGGGCGATCCTGAGCGCCAACGACTTCGGCGCTTGGGGTGTGCTGAGGGTTACGGCTGAGCTTGAGAGCGGGCAGCAGATCGTCGGTTACCTGGACGGGGACAAGGAGCAGAAGGAGATCCGCATCCCCAAGCGCAAGCCCGATTCTAAGGTCGCTGACTACTGGAAGGACCTGTACGGGGTTGGTGGCCGTGATGATGCTGACGACACCGAGAACGCCCCCATCGGGTATGCAGGATGCCCAGGCGATGGGCTTACTCTTTATGAGGAGTACAGGGGCTTCTTCGAGAACGGGAAACACATGAGGACCAAGCCCACCCGCAAAGACTTCTTCGCCGTGGACCGCATCGGCACCACTTACTCAAAGTCGGGCATATCGATGTTCCAGGGGGCCACTCAATTAGAGGTGCATGGCGACATGCTGCTCACCGAGGTGAGCGATAACCTGGTGGTCAACTTCAACCACAGGCAAGGGCCGCACATAGTAGACCAGCACGGCGTACAGATGGTGAGCAGGCCCAGTCCCGGTATGCCGGGCGCGGCGATAAAGAAACCCGGTTACAAAGGCGTCGGCACTCCCGGCACGTACTCCTGGATCATCATCGACTCCGGCCTCAACCCCAGGAAAGAGCCTGAGCGGTACGCCTCTATCGTGGCGCACGAGCTGGCGCACACCGTCGGCGTGTACGAGCACGGCAGCGGCGACTTGCAGAGGCAGTGGCTGGCCTGGGAAGAGGACGATGGGGTAGTGAGATTGCATGAGATAGACCTTAATCCCGGCTCGACGGCCAAGCCGGTGACGATCACCGTCAAACGGGAAGACGGGAGCATAATCCCCGCCACCAGCAAGATATTTGGGGGCGACGACGGAGTGATAGTGACGGTAGGTGTGAAAGGTGGGCAGCACAGCGGGGTCGAGGCGTGCCTGATGCGCTACGATAGCTCCTTCGCTTATGTTTCGGAAAGCGACCGCAAGGTGCGGTATTACGTGCAAGGGGACGAAGAGCGAGGCACGATGCTGTGCGCGACCACCGTTGGCACGGGTGTGAACCAGCAGAACCGCGTCCCGCAATCGAGGTATGGGCCGACAGGCCCGACACGAGGCGATTGTATGCACCAGATATGCGTGAGCGACTTGATGATAGTGCCCGCCCGCTAGCCCATATTGCGCCGACTCTTGACCTTACCCAACGACTCTTGTTACCGCGAACGAGGACCTAAGATGCGACAATCATTGCTCAAGAAAGCTCCGAGGCTGATCTTACTGTGCGGACTGGCGACCGGCCTGTTGGCTGGCTGCATAGGCGAGGACAACCCCCAGCCTCCGCCCCCGGCCATAGAAACGCCCATAGCGACCGCCACGGCTGCGAACTCGAACCCCGCGCAACCTACGCCGGCAACTACTCTGCCATCGCCGGTGCCCATGCTTGTGCTGTCTGCCAACAACTCGCGCGATGCGGAGATGTTTCAGGGCTGGCCAGTGATGTTTGAGGTGAGCCTGATGCACCCCGATTACTTGCGCGCCGATGTGCTCGCG
Source organism: Chloroflexia bacterium (assembly GCA_049580985.1). Taxonomy (GTDB): domain Bacteria; phylum Chloroflexota; class Chloroflexia; order QHBQ01; family JADMIH01; genus JADMIH01. The sequence continues at coordinate 1,446 of JBAURA010000100.1, read as the reverse complement.
CAGCCGTTAATCGTAGGCGTGGATGGCAGCCCGTGGAGCAGCGCGGTGACTCTGGAAGTGGTGGACGCCGAGGGTAAGGCGCAGTCGTGGCCGTTGCAGATGGCGGGCGCGCTTGATGGCGCGATTACGCTGGACAATGAGGCCACAGGTACGGTCTACCTGTGGCTTGACCCTGCTGAATCGGCCAGGCTCAAGGAAGGCGTGTACGCGGTGACGGCGTCCCTCGATACGGCTTCCCTGTCGGGTGGGTGGAAGGGCACTGCGGAAAGTATCCCTGCTATTCTGACAGTAAGCAAGGCCCCCACGAAACTATCGCCCGAACAGGAGTCGATGCGGGCGCAGATGCTGGCAAGTCAGGCTATCGTGCGCGGCGACCGGGCCGGGGCTATGTCGCACCTGGATGAATTGCTTGCCGCGCAGCCCGGCAACATAAGCGCGCTGGAGTTCAAAGGTGACCTGCTGGCCGAGGAGGGCAAGACCAGTGAAGCTCTCGATGCCTATAGCAAGGCGATCAAGACGTTCTACGAGCAGAACGAGACCCCTGACGAAGCCCCCACGATCCTGGCGCAGAAGCAGCACGCTATGATGGATAAGCTCATTAATGAATAAAAAGATGGGCCGGCGCCGCCGGCCCATCTTTTTATTCGATCTTTTTTATTTTTAGCCCTGCCGGAAGATGCGCACCCGGCGGAACGGCTCCTTGCCACGGCTCACCGAGGCGAGGTTGTATCGCTCGGCTAGCTGGTGCTGGAGCTTGCGGATCTCGGCGCTCTGCGGGGCGAGGTCCATCGCCTTGGCGGTTTCGATCACGACGGCGATGGCGTCTTCAGCTTCGACCATCGCGTTGGTCATTGGGTCGCCCACCGGCTCGACATTGAACACGTTCGCCAGGGCCGACTCGATCTGCATCAGCGTGTTGCTCCTGAGGACGAACACCGGCACGCCCGCCGACTCCGCCGCCCTGAGGGCCTGCGGGCTTTTGCGGTAGTAGTTCTTCAGCGTCAGCACGAGGTCGGAGTCGTCCATCTCGCGCACGATGGTGGCGGGTATGCGCAGGTTCTTGATGGCGGACTCAAGTCTGTTCCTACCGACGCCGAACGGGTAGATGCGGAGCGGCTTGCCGGGCGACACGCCCGATACGACACTCATAGCGTTGGGGCCTACGCGCGCCGAGTTGGTCCGCTCTCGCTCCTCTTGCTGGGCAACCCAGGGGTCGCGCTGGTCGTAGACCTGACGCGGTCCCTGCGCCTGCTCACCGCCCGCGAGAGCGCCGTTATCGGTGCGCGTTGGTTCGAAAGGGAAGGGGGTCCCTCCCCTCTGCTGGCCGGGACCGCCACGAGACGATTCCATTGGCCTGTCGCGCCGCATAGCGGGCGATTCGGGCATCTGCCTGCGCGGAGCGTTGGGCAGCCCCGAAGGACCGCCTTCGTATCCCCAGCCTCGGCC
>JBAURA010000099.1:0-8272 GCA_049580985.1 Chloroflexia bacterium | reverse complement strand
TTTTCGCACCAGTAGCCACCGCCTCTACGCTCTTGGAATGTAATCTCATATTCTACAAAGCTGAATGTGGTCCCATTAACGAGACCCCGCAACTTCATGATACCGTAATACTGACTATCTGCAATCTCCACTATCGTTGATTTGCCAGTCACGATATTTCCAGTTTGAGTAAGTTCCATTTCAGATAAATGGCTAGGTACATCTCCTGGCTTAGGATCAAGACCAAGAAACTCACCAGACCAAGAGCCGCTAATATTTGTCTGCGTATCAAAAACAGTGGGTACTTCTCCGTTAGCATCCTTCTGTCTAACTAGCCTCGCCGTCCCTAAGCTGCAGCCAGGGTCTTCCCAAGATCCTTCAAGGATTTCTTGCCCGTTTTCCTGTCTATACTCTAAAGTGCCACTCTTTTCGCACCAGTAGCCACCGCCTCTACGCTCTTGGAATGTAATCTCATATTCTACAAAGCTGAATGTGGTCCCATTAACGAGACCCCGCAACTTCATGGTGCCGTAGTATTGTTCTTCTCCTATTTCCGTTATTGTTGAAGTTCCAGCAATTATGCTCCCAGTTTGTGAAAGCTCCATTTCATACATATCAACTGGTACTTCGTTTGGATCTGGATTCCGGCCACGTAATATTCCTATCCACTTACCACTAATGTTTGTTCCTTGCTGGACGCTTGTGGCAGTAGCCATACTCGTGGCAGTAGGAGGTACAGTAGTGGAGGTAGGTACATCTGTATTGGTGGGTGCGGGTTGAATCTGCACTTTGGGCGTTGTTGCGGTGGGTGCTGTAATAATTATGGTTACGATAGGAGTAGCTGTTAGTGAAGTAATGGAGGTAGCACTTGGAGGTTGCTTATTAGTTTCTGCATCTGAATTGACGGACGGTGTTCTCTGATTAGCGTTAGTAATTACTAACAGGAATAGACCGGCGATTAATGCACCCAGCACACTAGCCAATATCCCTCCAAAGCTAGTTATCCAGGCGGCCCGTACATTTGGATCATGCTGATCTTTCATTATATGTTACCCATAGTATAAGATGGTGAGCAATATGAATTTCACCTGCGCTTTATATTTTGCAGGGTGCTTTGATAATAGCATTTCGTCATTAGGAATGCAATTGGGGTTCCAATTTGTATGGTATTTAAGACTAGATGTCCGTCAGACATATGTTAGTTAGCACAACAGCTATTGAGTATAACAATTAGAACTCTTCCTCAATACAAAAGGGGCATGGCAACGCCACACCCCTGCACATCTAACTCTGCATTCCGCATTCCGCGTTCCGCATTTCTACGCCCCCGGTCGTTGCGCTTCCTTCCCAACCCTCGGCAATTCAACCTTGTGCTGCACGATCTCGCGCAGCCTCTGCCGCACCGACTCCAGAGGCATCTCCGCGATCACCGGCTCGAAGAACCCCCCCACGATCAGCTTCTCGGCCTCGATCTCCGGTATCCCCCGGCTCCGCAGGTAAAACATCTGGTCGGCCTGCACCGTGCCCACTGTCGCGCCGTGCGAGCACCGCACGTCGTCCGCCAGGATCTCCAATCCCGGTATTGAGTTCGCCTTAGCGCCTTCGCTCAGGAAGAGCGTGTTCATCGTCAGGTACGAGTCCGTCTTCTGCGCCCCGTGGTCCACCTTGATGATCCCCTCGAAGCCCAGCCGCGACTTATCCCTCACAGCCCCCTTGAACAAGATGTCCCCAAAAGTAGATTGCCCGACGTGGTGCGTATTAGAAGTGTTATCGTAGTGCTGGTCGCCATCCGTGAAGCAGATGCCCCTCGTCAGCGTCCGCGCGCCCGTGCCCAGCAGTTGCGTCTCCGCGTGCGCCTTGATCAACTTCGCGCCCACCTCGCCGATAACCCAGTGCATCAGCCCCCGCTCGGCCACCTGCGCGTACCTGGTAGCAAACGAATAGACGTTGCGGCCCCACTCCTGCATAGACGTGAACTCCACCTTCGCGTCCTCGCCCACCGACACCTCCACTACGCCTGAGTGCAACGCCTGCCCTTCGGTATAGCTCGAATGGAACTCCTCGACATACCGCACTTCCGCGCCCTTCTCGGCCACAACCAGCGTATGCCCCAACGCCGGCGCGCCGGGCGTATCCAGCCTGTACACCGCGTGCACCGGCAACTCCACCTTCACACCTTCAGGCACATACAGGAACACCCCGCCGCTCCATAGCGCGCTATGCAACGCCGCGAACTTGTCCTTGTTAGGCGCAACCAGTTTGTGAAGAAACCTCTCCACTATCGAGGAATGCTCTCGCACCGCCTCTTCCAGCGAGCAGAAGATCACACCCTGCGCCTTCATCTCCTCCGACACGTGCAAATGCGCCGTCTCAGAGTTTACCTGCACCAGCAGACTGCCTGCCTCTTCGGTCTCACCCACTAGCGCCACACCTGCGCCGAACTCCCCTCCTGTCACCGCAGGCGAGCCAACGTATGCCTTCAGCGCGCCCAGGTCGATCTCGCTCACGTCGGTGGTCCACCACTGCGCGATACCCTTCGTCCAACGCGGCATCGGCAGCGACTCGAACGCCTCCCACCCTGCCAGCCTCTGCTCGCGTAGCCACCGAGGCTCATCCAGGCGCTCCGAGAGGGCAACTACCGCCTCTAGCGTCAGCCCACCTTCGGCCAGGGCACGCGGCTCTACTGCGCTAGGCGTCGCCATGCTCGTCCTCCTCGCCATCGCCCGCGCCTGCGTTCCCGTTGCCGTTCTCTTCCATATAATCAGGGCGCAGCCAGTCGTACCCCTTGGCCTCAAGCTCGTGCGCCAGCTCCGGTCCGCCCGATTGCACCAGTCTCCCATCTATCATCACGTGCACGTGGTCTGGCTTGATGAAGTTCAGGATGCGCTGGTAGTGAGTCACCAGCAGCACGCCCAGCTTCGGCCCGCGCAGGCTGTTCACCCCGTCGGCCACCACGCGCACCGCGTCGATGTCGAGGCCCGAATCCGGCTCGTCCAGCATCGCCACCTTCGGCCCGAGCATCGCCATTTGCAATACCTCCAGCCGCTTCTTCTCGCCGCCCGAGAACCCGTCGTTCACGTACCGCGTGGCAAAGCTATCGTCCATCTTGAGAAGCGCCAGCGCCTCGCGCAGGTTCTTGCGGAACTCCTTCACCGCCGGCGTAGTGGCCCTCCTGACCCCTGCCCTACCCACGTACGTAGGCGCGACCAGGTCCGACTGCGGGGCCGACTCCGACTTCACCCGCCCCTGCTCGTCGAGCAATTCTGACTCGTTGCGGGCCTTCGGCCTGGTCAGCGACACCAACGCCGTCCTGATGAAGTTAGCCACGCTCACCCCCGGAATAGCCGAGGGGTACTGGAACCCAAGGAACAGCCCCACCTTCGCCCTCTCGTCCGGGGCCAATCCGGTGATGTCCTCGCCGTTAAGCGTCGCCGTCCCGCCCGTGATCTCGTAGTTGGGGTTGCCCATCAGCGCGTTCACCAGCGTCGATTTACCCGACCCGTTCGGCCCCATGAGCGCGTGCACCTCGCCCTGCTTGATAGTCAGGGTTACGCCCTTCAAAATCTCGCGCCCCTCGACGCTCACGCGCAGGTCCTTGATAACAAGCCCCTCGCCAATCTCGGGCTGCTCGACCGCCGTATTCTCTTCTACTATGCTGTTTGCCATACCTGTAAACTGCCTCCTCTATTTCTACTATTTGTTTGAAACACAGAGATCACGGAGGGCACAGAGCTCACAGAGTTTCATATGTTGCTGCTTCGACCGGCAATCTGCCGGTTGAAAATTCAAAAACAAGAAAAACCTCTGTGAGCTCTGTGTCCTCCGTGATCTCTGTGATAAATGGAAACACAACCATTACTCCGCCGTTCCCGACGAAGCAACTTTGCCAACCAATTCAATCGGCTCGCTCGCCACGCGGTTCACGTGGAACTCGCACGCGCATGCCCCGTCCACGATCCTCTCCGATAGCTCGATGCTCACGCCCGGCCCAAGCAGGTCGGCCAGCATCTCCTGCTCCATGTCGCAGATCTCCCGGTGGTTGCGGGCCACGTCGAAATAGGGGCAGGTGTGCGCCTTCAATACGTAGCCGCTCCTCCCATCCTCGTTCTGCACCGTCACCATCGACACTTCCATGCCCGTCTCGCCCAGCGATGCCACCAGCCCCAGCAGCTTCTGCGATAGCTCGTTCGCCTGCGTGCCACCCGCGAGCTTACTTGCCAGCCGCCTACTCACCCGGTTCAGCAGCGCGCGCAGCCCTTCCGGCCCGTGCACCGCCAGCGTCTCTTCCAATAGTAGCTGAGCCAACGTCGCATAGTCCTTGGGGAAGAGGCCCTGCGCCTTCGTGGTCAGCGAGTAAACGTAATAGGGACGTCCGATCACCCCTCTTACACGCGTGGCCTGTATAAAGCCCTCCCTCAACAGGTGGGCCACCTGCTCGCGCACCGCCGTGGTCGTCACGCCCATTTGCGCTTCGAGCTCCTTCACCGAAGCCGAGCCTAGCCTCTGCACGATCCTCAATACTTCGCTACGGGGCGAGCCTTCATCTTTGGGGTCCCGGATCATTGCCTTCCCTCCATGTGCCTTCTTCCACGTTCAATTCTATCCAGGGCACATTGATACCACCCTAATTATATCACCCAATCCCCTTCACAGTCAATTTACACAGCGAAACCTGTCGAAATGCCCGAAATAATCCTCATCTAGAAGCACAGCGCGCAACATGAGAAATCCCAAATCTTAGATTCAACCTGCACAGGCTGAAATCTTGGTCAAACATGGGACATCCCGAATTTAGGACCCATGCCTGGCAGGCGTCAGATCTAGATTCAAAAATAACCAAAATGAGCGGCTTCGCCGCTCATTTTGGTTATTTTTGAAAGCCCCTCCCCAATTTGGGGAGGGGTTGGGGTGGGGTCTTGGTGGTCAATTTGGCTCTTGTTAGGCACGAATCAAAATTCGAGATGCCTCTACAATCTATGTCACAAAATCGAGCCGTACTCCGTCTCCTGTACGGAGTACATAACTCCACACCATACAGGAGGCACACATGAAAACCACATCAAATCCAACATACGACATAGCAATCGTGGGTGGCGGCATAGCCGGGCTGGCTGCCGCCGCCTATCTCGCACGTGGTGGCCGCTCCGTCATCCTCTTCGAGAAATCCGACCACATCGGTGGCCGCGCCATCTCCCAGGACCATCACGGCTACCGTTTCAACCTCGGCGCGCATGCCGTCTACGAAAAGACTGTGGGCGCGGAAGTGCTCAACGAGCTTGGCATCAAGTACACCGCGGGCGAGCCGCGCGACGTTCGTGCCGTCCGCGAAGGCAAGATCTACGACCTCCCCGCAGGTCCTCTTTCCCTTCTCGGCACCGGCCTCCTCGGCCCAGGTGAAAAGTTGGAAGCAGGTCGATCTCTGTTCGGCCTCCTCAACGCCAAACCGACGCAATTGCAAGGCAGTACCCTTTCCCACTGGCTCGACCGCCACATCCGCCACCCCAGGGTCCGCGCCCTCATAGAATCCACCGCCCGCACCGTAACTTACACCAATGCGCCCGACATGATCGACATGGGCCTCGTCGCCGAGCAGATCCAGGTCACCACCAGGGGCCGCATCTTCTACGTAGACGGTGGCTGGCAGACCCTGGTTGACGGCCTCCTTGCTGCCGCCCTCAAAGCAGGCGCAACAATCGAGAGAGGCGTGCGCGTGCGCGCGGTCGAGCACGACGGCAACCACGTGACGAGCGTTCGCCTCGATGATGCCTCCACCGTCACCGCACGCTCGGTGATCATAGCTGCCGGCCCCACCGACGCCTCTCGTCTGGTAGACGATGGCCGCAACAACGCCCTCGCTGGATGGGCCGCCCAGGCCGTGCCCGTTCGAGCCGCTGCCCTCGACGTCGCCCTTCGGAGCCTGCCCAACCCCCACGCCACCGTCGCCCTCGATATGGATGCGCCGCGCTTCATGACCGCCCAATCGGTCTACTCGAAAGTTGCCCCCGAAGGTGGCGCGCTCATCTATACTCTCAAGTACCTCCATCCCTGTGACCATAAAGACACAGAAGCCAACGAGCGCGAGCTTGAATCGTGGCTCGACGTCACCCAACCAGGTTGGCGTGATGAGGTGGTGGAGCGCCGCTTCCTCCCCAGCATGACGATCAGCCACTGGCTGGTTACGGCACAGGGTGGCGGTCTCGCCGGACGCCCCGGCCCCGAAGTGCCCGGCATCTCCGGCCTCTACGTCGCCGGCGACTGGGTAGGCCCTCGCGGCCTCCTCTTCAGCGCCTCCCTATGGAGCGCCCGCATGGCTTCCCATGATATACTCCATGCAAGATGAACCCGACCGGCCTCGACACTTTCAATAGCTACCGCCCCCTCCTCTTCTCAATCGCCTATCGCATGCTGGCGAGCGCCGCCGATGCCGAAGATATACTACAGGAAGCCTACCTGCGCTGGGAGCACGCCTCTGAGGACGAGGTGCGCTCTCCCAAATCCTACCTTTCCACTATAGTGACGCGCCTATCCATCGACCATCTGCGCAAGGAGAAGGCCCGCCGCGAAGTCTACGTCGGACCCTGGTTGCCGGAGCCTCTGATGACCTCCTACAATCCCGATCTCACCCGCACCGTCGAGCTTGCCGAATCGCTCTCGATGGCCTTCCTCCTCCTGCTCGAAACACTGGGGCCGGTCGAGCGCGCCGTCTTCCTCCTGCGCGAGGTATTCGACTACGATTACTCAGAGATCGCCCATATCGTAGGCAAGAGCGAATCCAACTGCCGCCAGGTAGTGCGCCGCGCCCAACATCATCTACGCGAGCGCCGCCCGCGCTTCCCCGTCTCCCGCGAGCACCAGGAGCAGATGATCCGGTCCTTCATCCTCGCTACCACTCAGGGCGATATGCAGGGCCTCGTCAACCTCCTTACCGACGACATAACATTCATCTCCGACGGCGGTGGTAAGGCGCAAGCCGCCCTCAACCCGATCTATGGCGCTGACAGGGTTGTCCGCTTTATCTTCGGTATAGTAGCCAAGTTGCGCGCCACCCCCAACGTAAGCGTCTCCGTATCCGAGCTAAACGGCCAGCTAGGCATCATCACCTACGTAGACGACCAACCCACCGCCACCCTCACCTTCACCTATGAGGGCGACCGCATCTCCGGCATACACAGCGTAGTCAATCCCGACAAGCTCCACTCAATCACCGCCAAATCGAACTAAACCATTTCCCAACCGTCGCAGGGACAAGGCACGCCTCAATGGTGTCGCATTAATCTTGTAGGGGCGGACCCACGTGTCCGCCCTCTACCCTCACCCCGATCTTGGCGGTTCTCCACCTAAGGAACCATACGACTGGATGTCAATCGTTCAATACGGATAACTACCACCTGGTCCTCATTTACCACCGTTAGACATCCACCACAGCGCCCCGATCATCAGCCCATCCGCGATCCAGTGCGCCACGATAGGCCCCGCCAGGTTGCCCGTGCGCTCCCGCAACATCCCGAACGCCACCCCCGCCAGCCCGGTCACAACCACGCCGCCCACCGCGCCCAACGGCACCACGTAATCCTGTAGGAACCCCGGCAGCCTGTTGGCCGACGCTACGCTGGTCTGCATGACCGAAATAGCCGTCACACCTGCGTGCCACAGCCCAAACGCCGCCGCGCTGATCCCAATCGCTTTCCAGGCAGGCAGCCTGCGCCGGAGCATCCCATAAAGCAACCCACGAAAGGCCAGCTCCTCGAAGAAAGCGATACTGACCGGCACCCTCACCATCAGATCCAGCGCCAGCTCGCCACGGCTCATATCGGTGATCGGCTTATATTCCAGCGGCGCATCCGAAACCAGCGGGTTCGCGAAGAAAAAGATCGAGCTCGACGCCAGCCCCACCCCTACCGGCGCTCCCCACGCTGTCGACGTCCCCCACCCCTTCTTATGCAGTCCCGCCCCCTTCAGCCCGCCCATCTCCTTCGCGCTATACGGCACCAGCACCAGCAGGAACAACGGGTTGATGTAGCGAAACGTCAGTTCCGCGTTCCACCCGCGCGCCCAGGCCAGGGCCGCCCCCAGATTGCTATACGCAACCAGCACCGCCGCCACCGCCAGCGGTTTGCGTATATCCTCACGAGAGTCTCGCGTGGCCTGCATCATACTTCTCATAGCCCAAGTCTAGCACTACTATAGGGCATGACGCCACCTGCCCAGCCCTGGTCTACACCCCCACCGGCACGAGCTCACTGCTCGCCAACCCCCCACTGCCGATTCGCTCCCGCAAAGCCTCGGCCAACCC